>JACRFB010000058.1 GCA_016218045.1 Ignavibacteriota bacterium | reverse complement strand
GTTCTTGTTGAAAACGAGTTGCGTCCGGTTGCCCTTTGCATCCAAGCCTTCGACGATGTTCCCGTTCCCGTCGAGCACGCGCGTCGTGACGTTCCCTTGGGCGTCGATCTCCTGCGTCTGCCGCCCGTTCTTGTCGTACCGACGTTCCGTCCTGTTGCCGTTCGCGTCCGTTTCAAAAGCCAGATTGCCGTTCGGCTCGTATTCCAGCGTCTGGATGATCCTGCCGGAGAGCGCCACGCTCACGATCCTGCCGCTTGCGTCCTTCGCGTATGACCGCGTCTTCCCGCTCGGGTCGGTGAACGAGATGACGTTCCCCCACTGGTCGTGCGAAAGCACCGTCTGGTTCCCGAACGTGTCCGCCGTCGAGAGAAGCGCACCGCTCGTGTTATCGTACACCATCGTCTCGGTCTGTCCGCCAGGCTTCCGAATCTCCGTCACCTGCCCGAACGAGTCGTTTACGTAGATGGTGGTGTTGCCGTCGGGGTCGATTTCCGAGGTCACGTTTCCAGCCGCATCAAAGGTCCACGCCCTGACCTTGCCCTCGGCGTCGGTCGTGGACGTGCGCCGGTTCAAAACGGGGTCATACGTGTGCTCGGTCCGATTCCCGAGCGCATCGACTTCAGCCGTGAGATTTCCCCTTTGGTCCCATTCCATGAGACTTCGGCTGCCCCTCGCGTCGGTGACGGCGGTGATGTTCACGTTGGCGTCGCGGGTGTACTCGACCAAGTTGCCCTCTCCATCGACGTATTGCGTCTTTGCACCGTTGGAATCGTACCCATACTGAGAGGTATTGCCGTTGGCGTCGGTGTACTTCGTCCGGTGCGTCAGATAGTCGTACTCCGCCGAGCGCACAAACCCCTCGCGATCCACCGTCCTGCTCCATCGGCCATTGGCATCGTAAAAGATGGATGCCGAGTTCCCGTTCTTGTCGGTCTTTTCCACAATCCGGTGGCCGGCGTCATAGACGTACCGTTCGGTGCGCCAAAGGAGATCGGTCGCCCCGATCATGTCGCCACCCGCATACTCGAAGCCAAGACTCCGCCCGTAAAGGTCCGTCACGCCGGTGATGTGGCCGTTTTGGACGGTGAAAGACAGGACAACCCGCCCGCCGGCGTCCGTCACTGTCGAGGGAAAGCCGTCGGAATACTGGACTGTGACGGTGTTTCCGTTCAAATCGTGAATCGAGAGCAGCTTTCCGCCGGTGTCGAATTCTTTCCTCTTTCCCTCGCGGTCGGTCAGGGTGAAGCCGCCAGCGTGCTTGACCAGCACATCGTAAACGCCGGGCGGGTTGTCGTAGTCGCTCGTGCCGCCGGGGACAAAAACATCCTCGGCCCCGTTTTCTCGAAAAACGGTGACGACTCCGTCCGCGGCCTCGAAGATGCGGATGCCGTAGGTCCACGCCCAGCCGACGCCCAGCCCGACGTCGCGGTTGATGACGCTGTTGTAGGCCCGCGTGAATTGGACTGGGATTCCTCTTGCCGCAATGAACGTCTCCGTTTCATCGAAGTTGAGGTTCCCGTTGGACAGGTTGACCTTCGACGCCCCCGCGTTCTCGCAGCAACTCGGACAGGTGCAGGGGGCGTTTCCGGTCGGGCGGCCTTGGTTCCCCGACCCGCTGCCGCCGCTTTGGGTCACGGGCGACGAGGCGCCGGTACCCCCACTGATGATGTACTGGCCGCCGCCGATGTAGCCGCTGCCGCGCCAGCCGCCTATTGTGATGGGGTACCTCGGGACGTAGACCCTCGCACCCTCGTTCACGAGGTCCTCAATGGCGTCCAGGAAACTTTCTTCGTGCTGGTGGAGATACAAAAACCTCGTCTCCTCCCAGTTGGCCGAGTTCACGAGGAATATCTCCCACCCCTGCGCCGCGCTCGCGTGCATGATCTTCACCGCGCTCACGCCTTCCTCGTTCACCACCGGAGGCATAACACGGTGCTCAAACACGCTGCTGTCCATCTCGATAAGATCGAGCGCCAGCCTTGCATCCCGCGTGCTCCCCGAGTAGAAGCTCGGCGCGACCATGTTTCTGACAATATCGACCATCCACGGCCCCGCGCCCACCCCCACCGGCTCTCCGACCCATCCCCGGAGCACGCTCAAGCTCTTCATCGCAAAAGAGTCCACGGTGAGCGCGGGGAACACCGCCCCGAGGTACCGCTCGACCATCTGTTGGTCCTTGAAGACCATGTCGTAATAGGCCAGCGCCATCTGGTAGGCGGTCAAACGCTGCACGGTCGCGCTCCGCTCCGCTTCGGGCGACCCTACGGCCTCGCGCGCGGCTGATAGCTGACGGCGCACGTCTGTCAGCAGTTTCCGAGGCACCTTGCCGGAGAG
>JACRFB010000057.1 GCA_016218045.1 Ignavibacteriota bacterium | reverse complement strand
TCTACCACTGAATTACTCCCGCGTATATTAATCTCTGTTTTCCAATGACTTATTTTACGGATTCCTGTCTTGCGGGCTATTCGCGGACCAAATACGTGCGAACAACTCGAAAGATATCGCAGTATGTGGGGCTGTCGGTGGTCATGGTTGAACAAACTTAAAGCGTGGGAGGCGGAGAGTCAAGCGGAATTCGTGCGAGTAATTACGCGCATGCCATACCCTAAGCGATCTATCCCGTTAGGGGCGGTCATGGTGGCTCTCAACCGCGAAGGTCGCAGAACGCAGGGAACCCTGTATATCTGTTCCACGCTTGTACCATAAAATTATCGTAAAGGTCTATTGACAAACCCGGCAATACGCCGTACGTTAATTGAAGCAATGTGTTTGAACCTGATTATTGGAAAGGCGTAGACATGGAACCCCATCGTGGAAGTAAGAAAAGGGTAGCTCCAAAAAGGAAGAGTTCGAAATCCCTTCAGATTTCCGGCTCCTCAGCAAAATTGCATGGCTTTGAAGCGACCAGCCCAGCCGCGGCAGCACGCGTTGTTAAGTCTGTCGCAAGTACAGCGAAACCGCGTGGTGGGAAGAAACTGCTTGTTCAGAATACAGCAAGTACTTCCTCAAAAATCCTCACAAGTAGAAGCGAGGAAAAGGAAGCCCGTATCGAAATCCGCGTAGAGAAATCAATCAAGGAGCTGATTGAAAAAGCAGCAGCTTTGCTGGGGCAGTCCATCAGTGCCTTTGTTGTTTCGAAGTCCGTAAGTGACGCACAGCAAGTGATCAATGATCATTCGCGAACCCAGGTCTCGCTCGCAGATTGGAAACGTTTCCAGGAAATACTTTCGAATCCGCCGCCACCAAATGAAGCGCTAAAGAAGGCGGCCAAACAGTACAAAAAAATCGTGGCGCATTCGGATGGCTTCTAACCACAGTGTATTCCTTTTGCGAAAGGCGCATGACCGTGCGAGCTTCGATTGTGGAATTGAATCTCTTAACGTTTTTCTCAAACAACATGCGCTTCAAAATAGTAAGGCTGGATACAGCAAGACATATGTTATGCTCGCAGGTGGTGTACCTGGCGTAATGGCATATTATACAATCTGTGCTGGTGAGTTCGCTTGTGCACTGCTCCCCCCGGATGAGTTGAAAAAGGTGCCTCAATATCCTGTACCAGTTGTTCGCCTTTGTAGGCTTGCTACAGATGTTACGTATCAAAAACTCGGACTGGGTTCGGCGATGCTCGTTGACGCATTGCGCAGAGCTGTACAAGTGTCCAATCATATCGGAGTTCGTGCTGTCGAGGTTGATGCATTGGGGGATAGGGCGCGTATTTTTTACCAGAATTTTGGGTTTATTCCTTTGACTGAGAACCAAAATCATCTGTATATATCAATACAGTCAGCAAAACAACTTGTTGACGAGTTGTAATTTCGCATGCGATTTCAATGCATCGCCTCGCGCATGTTTCGATAACAAAATTCCGTTCATGCAGAGGCGGCAGCCTTTCCCTGGAGGTCTGTACTCCAGTTGTTTTGCGCTCAGCGCGCGATGATCGCGGTCACGCTGCGTGTCTCACCGCCGAGGCGCACCTGCACGCGATACACACCCGACGAGAGCGCGCCGATGTGTACCGGCACGGCGTGCCTGCCCGGTGTTCCGGATACCTGCGCCTGCGGAATACACAGCCGGCCCGCGGCATCGTACACATCGATATACACGGGTTCATTGCTCGCGCCGGCGGCGACGTTGTAGCGGCAGGTGAGCACCGCACCGCGCAGCGGATTCGGCGAGAGCGGCAGCACGTCGAGCCGCGCGGACACAGGAGCCGCAACATCATCCACTGCCGTCGTTGCGGGGATGCTCGGACGGACGGCGCTGCCCGACACGATGGTATCACAGAGATTCACCGTGGCCACGACTTCGTGTGATGTCGCGTCGGGATCGGGTGTTCTGTACATAATATGGTACTCGTCAAAGCCGCGCCGCGCGAAACTCGCGATCTGCAGGAAAATGGTTGAGAGATCGTTGGCATTTGGTGCAAAGAAGTACATGCCGCCGGTCAGTGTCGAGATCATATCCAGTTGAGAGCCATTGACACCGGTGCCGAGGCCGATGTTGAAGATGCGGCGGTTGCTTCTGTTCGCCAGTGCCACCAGATCGGCAGGTGATCGCATGCTGGAATTGTCACCTCCGTCCGTCATCACCACCACGGCCTGCGACGAGGTGTCGTTCATGGCGTTTGTGTATTCCAGTCCCATATATGTGGCGTCCCATACTGCGGTGGCGCCGGTCGCGGCGAAGCTGCGTATGGCCGCGATGAGATCCGCGGTGTCGGCGGTGTATGGACGAATCAGATTCGGCTTGGAACTGAAGGTGATGATGCCGAGTGAATCCGTAGCCGGATCCATGTATCGGACGAGTGTTGTTGCCGCGGTCTTGAGTCCATCGAGACCCTGTCCGGCCATGCTTCCGCTTACATCCAGCACAAGCATCGCTTTGAACGGTTTGCGTGTCTGCGCAGAAGCCGAATTCCCGATGGTGAACTGCTGCACGAGTCTGCCGTTGTCGGTGAGCACAATCTTCGAGGATTCGAGACCGTAGTACGTGAGTCCGTTGCAGAGGACGTGTAACGTCGTCCGTGCCTGCACGTTACCCTGTGTCGCCTGTACAGTCGTGACGCGTGCGCTTGTCTGCGCCTGCGCGGCCGTCGCCGCGAGCAGCAGGACAAGGAGGAACAGCGGAAATGTGTGGCTGCGTTTCATGATCGCTCCGTGCTGATCAGGTGGTGTAATAATAGGTAAGAATCAGGTCCTGTGGAATTCGTCTCGTGCGCCGCTGTTCGCGGGTGCGGAGCTTCTATCGTGTGCGGAGTTTCAGCGCCGCGTGCGTAACGTCTGGAGGACCTGTAGATACGCGGCCTCCGACTGTGTGTTGTTCGTGATCCCTAGATAGCTGCCTCCGGTCGAATCGGCGAAGGCGGTGAAGTCGGCCGCGTTCTGTCCGCCCGTGTCGAAGTAGATGAAGAACACCGGCACCTTGTTCTGTACGGCGAAATCGAGTGCCTCGCCGCGCGTGTGTGTGCTGGAGTTGTCGGCGCCGTCGGAAAAGACGATGACACCGCGCGACGGATTTTTCGCGGACGCGCGGAGTGCGTTCGTGCCGGTGTATATCGCATCCCACACCGCTGTCGCTCCGCCCACCGGCAATCCGTAGATACTTCCGCGCAGCGAATCCTGATCCGTGGTCATCGTCATCCGCTGAATGATGACGGACGTGAACGAGAAAATGGTCGCCTCGTCCTGGCTCCCGTCGAGGGAGTCGACAAAACGCAGGCCGCCCGCGATCGCGGCGCTGTTGCCCGCCCCGAGCATGCTGCCGCTCGCGTCGAAGACCAGGGCGACCGACACGCGCGCCCTACCGAGCGAATCTATCCCGTCCACATCGCGTTCACGCGGCGTGTCAATGTCGATGGGGGATGTACATGCGGCGATGATACACAGAAGCAGAGGGACAATGATGCGGATCTTCATGCGTGAATGCTCCTAGAATGTGACCGCCAGTCCGGCGGTCGGTCCGTATTTTTTGCTTGTCAACCAGAGATTGCTGTGGCGGTACGCCACGATTACACCTTCACCGGCGAGATATGTTTCCACACTGCCCGTGATGGGGACGCGGACCCCCGCGCTGCCGCGCAGCATGGGTCCGAGTTCATTCACCGCGCCGGCGTTGATCTTTGTGAACACGGTCAGCAGACCGGAGAACAGCGACACGTGTGCACGCTCGTAGTAGGCCGACAGCCAGTACTCGAGCGGATTCTGTTGATACCGCGCATATCCCTCCGTCTCGAGTACACCGAAGCGCTGCGCGAACGCCTCGCGGCCCAGCTCCACACCGACCCTGTCCTTGCCGCTCACGGCATATCCGGCTGCGAAGGCGAGATCGCGCAGCGCGGTGGACGACTTCGAACCGATAGTCACCGCGGGTGATGAAGTGCCCGCCGAATACCGCAGCACAAGAACCATTCCCCGGAGAAATGTCCCTTCGTTGTGAGAAACGTCGTCTGTGTGTTTCGACACCGTATCCACGTGCACTGACGAGTCTGCCCTGAGTCCGGGTGTTCCCGCATCACTCCGTATCGGCGGCATTACCGCGGGTGTGTGCACGGTCGCGGCAGGAGGGAGTGTGATGCGTAATTCCCGCGTGGCTGCATCCTCAGAAGGGGCGCCGAGAGTAATGGATCTTTCCCCGTTGATACGCGGCTGTGTTGCCATGTGACGAGAATGATTGACGTGAGACTTTGTTGCTGTGATCTCCGTCCGCAATGTGTTCGTGACAGAACTGCCGGCGGCTGTGTCCGGCACCGGCGGAATCGTGTATACAGGTGGAAGCTGTTCGGCTTCCTGTACCGGGATGGCTGTGTTGCTCTCCGCGGATGGCGACACGGACGGCGATCGCCATAGAAATACCATGACGGCGGCCGTACCGAGCAGACCGAGCAAACCGGCCAGGCGGCCTGTGGTCCACCAGACTGCCGCTGCCGTCTGCACCCCGGGCACAGTTGCAGCGGGGGCCGCGATTTCAACACCTGCCGGTGAGGCCGTGTGTGTTACCGCTTCGGGAATGGCCAGGCCCAGCGACGAAAACACCGCGGCGGTGTAGGCGGGCGGGACGGACAGCGAGCGGGCGTCCTCCTGCATGGCGCTCTGAAGCCGCACGAGTTCACGGTAGCGGCGTTGCAGTGCGACGTCGCGCGACAGACGGCGGAACACGTCCTGCTGCTCGACATCATTCAGCTCGCCCTCTATCAGGGCATGCAGCATCATGTCGTCGTTCATGTCGTATGTGGAAGCCATGTATCTCTACCTCGTACGAATCAGTTTTCCGTGAAATAAGGCGCGAGGATGGTGCGAAGTTTTTCCTTCGCCCGATAGAGGCGGATCTTCACCGTCGAAATCGGAATGCCCAGGATTTCGGCGATGTCGGCATAGGGGAGATCATTGTACTGCCGCAGTATCAGCGGTTCCCTGAACTCGAGCGGAAGCAGTTCTATGGCGAGGCGCACGAGTTCCGCGCGTTCCGTTCTCTCGAGCGCCGTGTCCTCCACACCAAACGTATACTCCTCGGCCGGGACCGTGTGTTTACGATCGCGCAGCGCCGTCAGGCAGCGGTTGCGGGCGATGGTGTAGAGATATGGTGCAACACGCACCGCGGCCTCCGCCGTGAGCGCCTTGCGGTACAAGCGGATGAAACACTCCTGAAACACATCCTTCGCGTCGTCGCGGCTGCCCAGCATGCGGATGCAGTAGGCAAAGATCCCGGGCGCATGCCGCTGATACAGCAGGTGAAACGCCTCCTCTCCGCCGCCCGAGCGCACGTGTTGGAACAGTTCTTCGTCCGTTTCCAGGCCGAATCGTGTCACATCCATCTGCGTTTCAGTATCCAGCGGTGTCATGCTGTAATCAGGTTCTTCATGTCTACACAACTCACCGGCAGATTAAAAGTTACAGATGCCAGCGGTGTCGGGTGTTGCGAAGGCGGGGTCTGAAGGTTCAGATGCCCTTCATCACACTACAAGACAACACACTGTGTGGAGACCTGACGAGGACGGGGAGCGGGGACGGGGGACGGGGGAGTGGGGACGGGGGACGGGGGAGTTGGGAGTTGGGAGTCGAAGTGCGACGAGGCAGCGGAACAACGAACCTGTGTCTCACGGAGCGGAGTCGAAGTGCGACGGAACAGCAGAACAACGAACCCGTGTCTCACGGAGCGGAGTCGAAGTGCGACGGAACAGCAGAACAACGAACCTGTGTCTCACTGAGTCCGCCGCCGACGGAAAGTGCGACGGAACAGCGGAACAACGATCCTGTGTCTCACTGAGCGGAGTCGAAGTGAGACGGGGCAGCGGAACAACGAAGCTGTGTCTCACTGAGCGGAGTCGAAGTGCGACGGGGCAGCGGAACAACGAAGCTGTGTCTCACTGAGCGGAGTCGAAGTGCGACGGGGCAGAGAGGAGGTACTAGTGGTGCGGTGTTGCTGGAAGTCTTAGGAAATATTTCCGCACGTCTAAATGGTTTTGTTGAACTGTACTCCCGTTTTCCAATACGTTTGTTTTCAGAGTGGCGAACCGGCACTTAATAAAACTCATGGAACAGGGGCCTATCTCGAAGGTGTTCCAAACAGCTACCAGATCAACCATGTTTGAGGAGGAATCACATGCTCGCATTCATGAATGGATTCATGTCCGATCCGGCTGTAGCAGCGGCTGTACTCTCAGCGGTTGCAGCAGCCGTGAGTTTGCTTATCGGCGTCTGGACGTACCGCCGGCAAATCAACGTCCAGGCGTTTTTCGAATACACGCGGCGTTTTGAAGACATTATCAATCAGCTCTCCGTCGAAGAACGTTCGACATTGTTCGACGCAAACCCTCCGCCGGAAACGATCAGCCCGGAAGCAAATCGCTTCATTCTGCGTTACCTGAATCTGTGCTCGGAAGAGTACTACCTTGTGAAAAAGGGATGGCTCTCGAAGGATGTCTGGAATATCTGGAAACAGGAACTCGAACGGACGATCAAGAGTCCGGTCGTGGATAGGGAGTGGAAGACATACCGCGACGAATTCTCGGCATACACGGAGTTTCGGAGTTACGTGGACCAGCTCCTACGGAAGTGAAGGTGAGTCAACCATCCCGCAGTACAACCGCACATGAGATTCCCCTGTTTAGGCCAGGAAGGCAACCCATGGTTGCTGGATTAATGGCTGATATGATGTTCCTGCTTCGGTCGGTGCGCGGTACCACAAAGGTGGGACAACGGCTGCCCACAGTTTGATTCACTCCCGTTTCCTTCGCACATTGCGGCATAATTACTGAGAGACGTGGGTCGTCGAAGTATGAAGTGTGTGTGGTAGTCTGATTCATTCAGGGAATTCCGTTCTATCTGTCCGATTTTGTACATTTTGTTGTACCACCATTACACGTGAACAATCGAATTGTGGTTTGCCATTTCCCCGACAGGGATACCTGCCAATTCACTTCCACTCTGCATACGTTTTTCCTCCCTGCCGATAACTGCGCCGGCATGGCGAATCGTTTCTTGACCCACCTCCTCACGTAACACATGCCCCGTACAAAAACCAAGACCTTCGCACAGTCCACCGCCAACATCGGGTTCGAGGCCAAGCTCTGGCTCGCCGCCGACAAGCTGCGGAACAATATGGACGCGGCGGAATACAAACACGTCGTCCTCGGTCTCATCTTCCTCAAGTACATCTCCGACACCTTCGAGGAACACCGCACAAAACTCCTCGCGGGCGTAGGCGACTACGCCGGCGCCAATCCCGAAGATCCCGACGAATACAAAGCCGAGAACGTGTTCTGGGTGCCGGCAGAGGCGCGTTGGGCGCAGCTCCAGGCCAATGCCAAACAGCCCACCATCGGCAAGGCAGTGGACGATGCGATGGTTGCCATCGAGATCGACAAAGTGCGCCTCAAGGGAGGCAATGCGGGGCACGGTTGGGCAGAGCATTTCAGCCATCACTTCGAGCAGCAGAGCATGGCCGGGTTTGTCCTAGCCAACGGCAGAATGTTCCCCAACCAGAGCGGCGGAGGCGACAACCACCGCGTCTGTAACGAGGCCTACCTCATGGATAGTATGATCGTCTGCCTCTGCCAGCTATATTACGGCACGCAGATAAAGGCCTGCTTATGGTTTCTCTTGAAGACCCGAAGAACCGTTACAAAACGCGATCTTGGCGATAGAAGCAAGCACTCCAAGTTGATCGACGCCCGCAAACTCGGGACTCTCATCGACCGCGTACACCACGTGCTGACCGAAGCCGATCTATATAAAATCATAAGCAAATATCATACGGCATGAAAAAAGGTAAGAAAAATGATGCAGTGCCTCTGGGGCGAAGAGCCGGTCGCTTTCACAGTACGGACTGTAGGAAAGTCTCCAATTCGCTCTGTTGAATAATCCTTGAATTTCTCGCCCAGGCTGGCGCAACACGCAAATCACTGATTGAAAATGCTTCTTCACAACCAAGACATCGGTACCAGTAGACGGCGAACCACGACACAACACAACGGCGAGGAAGATGGTATCGCCCAAAAATCAGGACCTTCGGATGCCGCTCTTCCGAAGATTGTAAGCCTCTTTTCTGGGGCAGGCGGTCTAGATCTGGGATTTCGCCAGCAAGGTTTTATCATACCTCTCGCAATCGATTTCACCGCTGCTGCAATCAAGACGCACCAACGAAATTTTCAGGAAACGCACGGAGTAATTGCCGATTTGGTAAAACTTGGGCCGATCGGTGTTCTAGCCCGTGTTACTTCAAGGATTCCACGAGGGGAACGAATAGGTATCATCGGAGGTCCCCCATGCCAGGGCTTCTCTCGAGGAAACCAAAATTCTCGAACCGATGATCCACGCAATGAACTACCTTCTCTCTACATCCAAATCGTTCGGTACCTCAGGCAGCACTACTCGGTTGATTTTGTCGTGTTTGAGAACGTTCTCGGAATGAAAGACAAGAAGCACTTACCAACCTTTCATGCACTTTTAAAAGATCTCAAAGGCCTGCAATTCGACGTAACTGAGAACGAACTGTGTTCCTTGGATTTCGGTGTGCCGCAGAATCGGAGGCGGCTCATTCTAACAGCAATGCGGAGTGATCTGGCTTGCGAACTCCCGGCTCCGAAAAAGCGGAAGGGACCTGCGACGGTTAGTGACGCCATCGCCGGGCTGCCGGACCCAGTGTTTTTTACCCGTGGACTTACAGCGAGTGAATTCCCGGTTCATCCAAATCATTGGACGATGAAGCCGAAGTCTTCGCGATTCACAAATCCGGCGACTACAGTTGGCGGCCGAAGTTTCAGAAGACTCGCCTGGGATAGGCCGAGTCCTACAATCGCCTTTGGCCATCGTGAAATCCATGTTCATCCAGATGGGCAACGACGGCTGAGTATTTACGAGGCGATGGTGCTACAAGGATTCCCAAAGAGTTTTGTGCTCGAAGGTAACCTCTCTGAACAAGTTTCACAGATCTCGAATGCCGTCCCGCCTCCAATGGCAAATAGTATTGCTGAAGCGGTGAAGGTTGCACTAAAGAAAGCCAATTAATGAAAACGCCATCACCATATTGGGTTATCGATTCTGCCGAGAAGGATCTTGTTGCTAAAATTCACAATAGTGAAAGTAGCGGTGAAGTCGCCGAGACTACTTTACGGACAGATGAAAGAGTAATCGCACGAGTTACCGATGGCATTTATCGCCGCCCAGGGTCAGCAATCCGTGAATTGATCTCGAACGCCTATGACGCAGATGCAACTAGAGTCGTGATCAAGACCGATGCCCCACGTTTCGATCGAATTACTGTTGAAGATAACGGCCATGGCATGAGCCCTGAAGTGTTGGCTCACATGATTTTCCACATCGGGGGAAGTGCCAAAAGGAGTAAGGAAGGACAATCCCTTGGTGTTGCGGCAGCTGATAGTCAGTTTCACAGTCCGGGTGGCCGCCGTTTGATTGGAAAAATTGGGATTGGATTGTTTTCCGTCTCACAACTTACACGTACATTCCAAGTTATAACTAAGGTTGAGGGAGACAATTTTCGTACAATCGCGACAATTGTACTAAAGCAATACGCTGACGATCCTATCGAAGGCCTCCCGCTGGGCGAAAAAAGGTATGAATCTGGAAGGGTCAATATTTGGCGAGAATTTGCGAGCGATGTTGATTCACATGGTACGACAATTGTCCTGACAAGTATAAGGCCACAAGCCAAGGATACGCTTCGAAGCCGAGATACATGGGCAGCAATCGAACAGTCTGAACGGTCCGACGACTCGGATAGTAGTTCAATCTTGACACCGCCTCGATTTCATATTGGCCGCGTCTCCTCTGATGAACGGCTATTAAAAAGGGCAGGCACGTATTATTCCTCACTGCCTTGGGATAAAAATGATGACCCAGAAGTAGCATTCAGTAAGCTTGTGCAGGCGGTCTGGGACGAAATTGGTCCATCAGGCCCGAATCCAAAACTTGAGAGGATCTTTGACAACTATCTCCAAATGGTGTGGCAGTTGGCTCTGTCCATTCCTCTTCCCTATGTGGACCGACATCTTTTCGACCTCGAACCCAAAGGTTTAGCTAATGTTTACGAGCTTTCAAATCAGCCGAAAGAGGTTGCAACACCTGTTTCCTTCAAAAAAGGGCAAACTATCCGAGAGCGATTAGCACTCATGGATCCAGCCGGCTCAATTGGCCGCTTTGATATCTGGTTTGATGAAATAAAACTTGCCCGTCCGCTCAAGTTCGAAAAACTCCCCGAGAGTCGAGGTGCGTTAACTACACCGCTGGTGTTCATCGGTAAGCTGAGAGAAACTTTTGAGAAAATACCTAGAGAATTTAGTGGCGGTCCTTTGGAGTTTGAGGCGTACTTGTTTTGGACGCCGAAGATAGCACCTACTGAACACCAAGGAGCATTAGTCAGAATTCATGGATCGAGCGGGACTCTTTTCGATTCAACATTCTTGCGTTACCAGACTGCTGAACTGATAAGGTTGAGACAAATTACCTGTGAGATCTTTGTTCAGGAGGGCTTAGAGGGCGCTCTGAACATTGATCGTGAATCGTTCAATGCATCCCACCCACATTCTGTATTCATAACAAAATGGCTTCACCAAGCACTTTTACAACTCACGAACACTCAGAAAAAGCTAGCGCACGAAGCTCGGCAACGAACCCGAGACGCAAGCAAGGATTTGGCGGTCTCAGGCATCCAGCAAGTAGCGTTAGATGTTTGGATGAAGGAATCAGGAGACTTTGATTCAATACCACCCCAGATAGAGTTTACAGACTCGGAAGCAAAAGCGAGAACTGGAAGCGATATATATGTTTTTAGTCGCACTGCTGTTATTCCTGAAGGCAAAAAGATTCTGACTCAGAAACAGCGTGCTCACGAGGCAATTCTTGAGGAGAAACTTAAGTCGATTGCCCAAGTGCTCGCTGCTTATGGATTGCTCGACTCTCTCAATAAGAGCAAGCAAGAGGGGCTTCTTCGTGCAACCTATAAAATTCTTACAGCACCTGAGGAATGATGACGAATAAAGGTAGTGGCCAAGCAATTGGTTTGATGGATACGTCCTTCGACAACGCCAAGTACGAGGCACCGAAACCTTCGAAAAGAAAGTTTTTACCTTGGCATCGTCCAAGAAAACACTATGTCCGTAAAGAGCAATGGCAACACCAAATTGAAGAACTTGCCAATATTGGTGCACTTGAAGCACAGACCCTCAGGTATTTAGGGTTACCTGGGACGGATTTGTTAGACATAAGGCATTTTCATAAAACGCTTTGTGTACCTAAGAATCTCGCCTTGTATTTCCTTGGGTTTAACAATGCAGCGCAATCCCAACATGACGACCAGATTGAGTTGAATATATCACTCGACGAGGTTCGAAAGATGCCAAGGGTTGATGCTCGCTCCGACGTCATCCAAGATGATTTCTGCCTTCTGGCTGACGATAGTTCGCTGGCTTGGAGCCGTGTTAGGGAATACGGGCCTTTCAACGTAGTGAACATTGATTTGTGCAACGGCTTTGCGAGACATAAACCGGGTACCATAGACATCAATTATTACAACGCCATAATTAG
The DNA here is from genome assembly GCA_016218045.1 of Ignavibacteriota bacterium. Taxonomy (NCBI): domain Bacteria; kingdom Pseudomonadati; phylum Ignavibacteriota; species Ignavibacteriota bacterium. Next base: position 48,203 of record JACRFB010000057.1, on the reverse strand, counting down.
GCTGATGACGCTCCAAGCTAAACAAAAGCAGCCTTGGCTATTATTTCTCACCACAAGAACGGGTAAACAGGATATCCATAAGGATGTGTTGGATATTCTGACTGATAAATATCGCAGCAACTTAGCCGATTGCGAGTTGTTTAAGGAACAGTCATCTATAGAGTTTGGGATAGCCGACGAAGATGAATTAAGCAAAGCGGTGATCACTCCGGACGGGCACCTTTCCGTGTTTTTAGTCGCCTTGAGCAAGTGGATGATAGGAATAGGCACAGTCCAGCAACCGCCTTTTGCAGTTACCATTTCGAGCACGTTGACCTATCGAATAAAGCACAATGCGAAACACAATGATTTAGTTTCAATTGCGTTTAAATTCGATCCGACATTTGCGGCCGCTCCGGATCCTATGGGGCTTGCCAAAGTAGTCGATGATCTGCCTACCGAGTGTAAACTTGCCTCTGCCACGGTTAGGCACATCAAGAATCGGAAATGCGTTGATACCATACTTCGTGATAATCCTGCGATTAGATCCGCTCTGGTGCACGAGACGGTTGAGTTACTAAAACTTGCTAGATACGACACTTCGGGATTCGTCGATTGGTTGGAGGCACAGTAGACTGCTCCTTCCTCGGCTAAGGTATCACGTAAATTCCACAACGGTGGTAACATGATTGAAAGGAAAGGCAGCTTATCCTAGTTCTTCGCGAGCAACTACACGACGTCCTGCAGAATGCACCGTTCATCGGTTTCATAGAAACACCCATTAACCTGACACCTGTAAACTGGTCCGGCAAGAAGTAGAGTTGTTTGGCATATTCCCGTCAAAGAAAGAGGATGGAGGTGCCGATAAAGAGGTCGAAGTTCACCGAGGAACAGATTGAATTCGCGCTCCGCCAGGCGGAGGGCGGGATCAATGTGGAGGAGGGCTGTCGTAAGCTGGGGATCGAGGAGACGTCATTTTACGTCAGGAAGAAGAAGTACGGAGGGTTGGGAATGACGGAGTTGCGACGATTTAAACAGTTGGAAGAAGACAGCCGTCAGCTCTAGAAGTTGGCGGCGGACCTGAGCCTGGATAAACAGATGCTGCAGGACGTGCTGCAAAAAAACTCTGAGGTCCGTTGCGAAGCGGGCCGTAGCGGCCCATTTGTAGGAAGCGTACTGGGTGAGCGAACGGCGCTCCTGCACCGTCACGGACCTGTTCAGGTCGCAGCTACGTCGGCACGCGCGATGACGATCTGCCGATGCGTATACGTATCCGTGAGATCGCAGCGGTGCGTGTCCGGTACGGTTTCCGCCGCATTCACACACTGCTTCGCCGCGAAGGGCACATCGTGAATCAGAAGAAGGTGAATCGCCCGTACCGGGATGAGGACCTGCACCTACGGCGACGGTGCCCCCGCAGCCGTGTGAGCGCCTACCACCGTCTGTTTCAACCTCGTGCCACGAGCATCAACGAGTGCTGGAGCATAGATATTGTGACCGACAGTCTGTCCACTGGGCGCAGGTTCCGGGCGTTAACCATAGTCGATAATTGTACACGCGAATGCCCGGCGATCCACTTGGCACCAGCGCTCACAGGGGAGTGATGTGGTGGACGTTATGAACCGTTTGAAAGCAGACCGCGGACTGCCGAAGCGGATCCAGGTCGACAACGGGAGTGAATATATCTCGAAGGCACTGGACAATGGGTGTACGAGCACGATATGGCGCTGGACTTCTCGCGGCCCGGAAAGCCGACAGACGATGCGTTTATTGAATCGTTCAACGGCAGCTTCCGCGACGAGTGTCTGGATGTGCATTGGTTCTTGTCCCTGGAAGATGCCACCGCGAAGATCGAGGCCTGGCGCACGGAGTATAACGAGCTTCGTCCGCACAGCTCACTTGCGAACAAAACCCCGAAGGAGTTTGCCGAATCACAAATCGTCGTAAATTAAAAATCTCAAATTTTGTGTGGACCAGATTTGGGCTTCAGGCAACAAGCAAAAACCTCTAGTATTGAGTGGACCAAATTAGGGCTTTAGGTTACCGCTTTTTACTTATATTTGCAATTGAAGACATGTAAAAAGTTTATTCTTCTAATAAGGTACTATTAGGATAAGTTTATGACAACCAAAGATATTCTATTGCTGCTCTTCGGTGCGCTTCTATCAGCCATTCCAACGTGGTTATTCTCAAAATGGTATTATCATCGCACATATCGGATCCGTAATTTGAGGATAAAAGCGAGAAGGCTCCCGAGTAATGCGGACCTGTCCAATTCAGCAATTGTGATATCGAATACAACTCGAGCTAAACTAGCGGCCCTCGTCAGTAAATACGGTCAGGAAGTTGATATTTGGAATATAGTTATTACCAATACGTCTGACCAAATTATAAAACCGGAAGATCTTAATTCCGTATTGAAAATAAATATATCCGGAGAGACGCAATTAATCGACGCTGTTTGTGATGCAGAGGATACGACAGGATCTCGTGTGACACTTCGCGACTCAGTGCTAAAGGTTGAATTTAAACGATTAAAACGGCGCGCGAGGATCGTAATTGACGTTATTACCGAGAAGGGGAGCGACATCTCGTTTTCGACTGATAACTTTCTGAATGGTGCGTCAGATGTCATGTCGGTAATGAACGTGCAGACCTATACCCCAGCGCCTCCGAGTACTAGAAATGATCCAATAGACCTAATTACCATTTTGCTTGTGTTAACTCCATTGTTTGCATTGTGGTATGGCCCCAGTTTGGCGGATTACCTGTCAGGCATTACGTTCATAAGAACATTTATTTGCCAAGACAGTCTATCTTTAGCGAGTAGGTTGTTTTTCTTTCGATGGGGATTCACAGCGTGCTTGGCGATAGTAACCGGGACGATCACGACGAAGATTATTAGAAAGTACTTGTGGCGACGTTTTGTTCGACCATACATTCTATGGATAGAAAATCAGTAGATTTATGAGCAACGAGATTGCATCGCTGTGGCGCCAGATAAACGTCATTCGGTATGTACTTCGATCCACCCCTCCGACAGCACTTCTGCCTGCTCCAGGACTGTCTGTGTAGCTTTCTCCTGCTTGTCGGGCGGATAGCCGTACTTCCGCAGGATACGTTTGACAATTACGCGGAACTGGGCGCGGACGTTCTCCCTGATCGTCCAGTCGATGGTGACACTTTCTCGAACCTTCACGACGAGCTCTCGAGCGATTTGTTTGAGTATTGCGTCTCCAAGTTCGAGGACGGCACTGTCATTGGCTTCCAGTGCATCATAGAAGGCAAGCTCGTCGGTCGTGAGTCCCAGTTTTTCTCCACGTTCAGCTGCTGCCTTCATGTCTTTGGCGAGCTGAATGAGTTCTTCGATCACCTGTGCCGTCTCAATCGCGCGATTCTGGTAGCGGCGGAGGGATTGTTCCAGCAACTCTGCGAATGACCTTGCTTGCACGATGTTATGGCGACCTCTTGTCTTGATCTCTCCTTTGAGTAGTCGTTCGAGGAGTTCAACGGTAAGATTTCGCTGACGCATCCCTCGCACTTCTACGAGGAATTCATCGGACAAGATGGAGATATCTGGCTTCTTGAGTCCAGCAGCAGTAAAGATGTCGATGACTGAGTCAGACGTGATGGCCTTTGAGACAATCTGGCGGATAGCGAAATCTAGTTCCTCATCGGTTTTTTGATCTGTGGGTTCGGACTTGGCGAGCACGGACCGGATGTTCTGGAAGAATCCGACATCATCCCGGATCTTGTATGTTTCCGCGTGTGGGACAGAGAGGGCGAATGCTTGCGACAATTCAGTCACAGTTCTCAAGAGCCGTGGCTTCCCATCATCCTGGGCGAGAATATGTTCCAGGGCTTGTTTCAAGACAGTCAGTCGTTTGATCTGATCTGGAGTGAAGTACTCATGCCAGTCGAATCCATGAAATAGACCACAGCATACTTCATATTTCTCCAGCATCACTGCAACTGCAGCGGCTTGATCGATTGCCGTATTTCCAATCCCACCGGCTTGCGTGTAGGTGGCAAGTGCATTCTTCAGGTCATCTGCCAGACCGAGGTAGTCTACGACTAGTCCGCCCGGTTTGTCCTTAAACACACGATTCACGCGTGCTATGGCCTGCATGAGTCCATGTCCACGCATGGGTTTGTCGACGTACATGGTATGCATACTTGGAGCATCAAATCCAGTAAGCCACATGTCGCGAACAATGACGATCTGGAAATGATCCTTGGGATCGCGGAATCGTGTGGCAAGTATCTCGCGTCTCGACTTGTTGCGAATGTGATCCTGCCAGTCTAGTGGATCTGATGCAGATCCAGTTACTACCACCTTGAGCGTCCCAGTGTCATCTCCCTCGCCATGCCACTCGGGCCTAAGAGAGACGAGTTCACGATAGAGTTCGATCGCGATCCTGCGGCTCATGACAACGATCATCGCCTTGCCATTCATGACGGACAGGCGGTTCTCAAAATGGTCCACAATGTCGCGTGCGACGAGCCGCATGCGCTTCTCTGATCCGACAATTGCCTCCAACTGCGCCCACTTGCTCTTCAGCCGCTCCTTCTTCTCGACCTCTTCACCTTCTGTTGCCTCCTCGAAATCAGGATCGATATGTGGCCGCTCTGTTTCACTAAGGTCTAGTTTGGCGAGCCGCCCCTCGTAATAGATGGGTACGGTCGCACCATCAGCCACGGCACGCTGGATGTCGTAGACACTGATGTAATCACCAAATACGGCACGAGTGTTGGCATCTGTCAATTCGATGGGTGTACCGGTGAATCCGACGAACGAGGCATGTGGGAGTGCATCCCTCATGTGTCGTGCGAATCCGTCGATGAAATCGTATTGACTCCGATGTGCTTCATCTGCAATAACAACAATGTTCCTGCGTTCCGAGAGAATGGGGTGGCGATCTCCTTTTTCATCCGGGAAGAACTTCTGTATCGTGGTGAAGACCACTCCCCCGGATGCGACAGTCAGTTTTGACCGGAGATCGGCCCTGTCCTCTGCTTGTTGAGGAGGTTGTCGTAACAGGTCCTTGCACCGAGCGAAAGTGCCAAAGAGTTGATCGTCCAGATCATTACGATCTGTGAGGACCACGATGGTGGGATTTTCCATTGCTGGATGAAGAATGATACGCCCCGCGTAATACGCCATCGTAAGACTCTTGCCAGATCCCTGTGTGTGCCACACGACACCGACCCGCCTGTCACCCGGTTCACCACCCGGGCGTTTCCGTGTCATGTATGTGCCTCTCTCCATCGCGGCTATGGGTCTCTCGCTTTCGAGGGCGGCACGCAATGTTTCCTCGACCGCTATATTCACGGCGTGGTACTGGTGATACCCAGCAATTTTTTTTGTGAGCGACCCGCCGCCGCCGCCCGAGGAAGAATCCTCGAACACGATGAAGTAGTGGATGAGATCGAGAAACCTCTGCCGCTCGAAAACGCCCTGCAGCATGACCTGCAATTCTGTGAGTGCAGAGGGCGCGTCCCCAAGGCCGTCTATCGTGCGCCAGGGCTTGAACCATTCCTTCCCCGACCCCAGTGCACCAATGCGTGCCTGGATGCCGTCAGAGATGACGAGAACCGCATTAGAATTGAACAGGGATGGGATCTGGTGCTGGTACGTGACAAGCTGTTGGTGTGCCGTCCAGATTGTGGCATTTTCGTCCGCGGCGTTCTTGAGTTCAATGACACAGAGTGGCAATCCATTTACAAAGATCACAACATCCGGCCGGCGCGTGTGCTGTCCTTCCGCCACAGTGAATTGGTTGACGGCGAGCCAGTCATTGTTCTCTGGGACGTCGAAGTCGATAATGCGAGCCAATCCGCCGGAAATGGATCCATCAGGACGGATGTACTCCACCTGCACTCCATCGAGGAGCATGCGATGCATGGCGTGGTTGCGCTGCAGAAGTGAAGGGAAGTCCTGCCGCGTCACCTTGCGGAATGCCTCGGTGAGTGCCTCCTGGGGCAGCAGTGGATTCAATCGCTGTAACGAGGACCGAAGCCGACCTTCGAGAATGACATCTCGGAAAAGTGGATCTGAACGCTCTGGAGTGTTGCCGTCAACTGCGATGGATGGACCGTAGGAGATATCGTATCCCAGACCATGCAGCCATTGCAAGGTCGCTTCCTCAACAACTGATTCAGTCATGAAGTGTGTCATGCGAGCACGAGTCCGGGCTTCAAGCCAAGCAATTCCTGGAAATCCTGTGGAATGTCATTCCAGTGTTCGATGAGGAGGTCGACGAGCTGACGTCCATTAATGAGGCCGATGCGTGGGAAGCCTTGCTCCGTGGCAACCTCTGCCGCCTTCGACTGGAAATCTGCCGTAGTGATGAATGCGCCTTGACCGCCAAATGGAATTGCCTGCCGGAGCTGCCTGACTGCTGACGCGGAGATTTTCGTCCCCTGCTTATACCGCTTGGCCTGAACAAATATTTTCACCTTCGCGAGGTTTGATGCATTCAGTTCGCCGATTGCGTCAACTCCACCGTCACCCGTTTTCCCAACAACTTCAGACCCCTCGAATCCGAGCGCAGTGAGAAGATGACCGACAAGGATTTCAAATTCAGTTGGATCGAGTTCGAGGATTTGTTCGATGACCGCGGCGTATGGATCGTAGGTCGACTTAGACACTGTTGTAACGAGATCCGTACGACCGATAACTTGGAAGAACTCATCTCTCTGGGATACAGAAAACACACTCTGCATCGATGTCATTGTACGCTGGAAGGGAACAGAGAACTCACTCCGGCGCTTACGGTCATTTGCCCATGCTACGGGACGGCGATGACGATACGGGCAACCATCCTCCCCATCCCAGTAGATGTACAGTGGAGCAGACTGTACGAGGCCATAATGAAACCATTCTGTGTCTTCGGCAGGAGTGATGATATAGTCACCAGGTTGGATCTCGAGTAGAAATCGGCCCATCTGTCCCACCCACAGTCCAATGACTACTGGACTGGCAACATCAGAATATGCATCCTTGAAAAGTGGATACAGCTCATCTCGAGATGTTATATGAGCGAGTGAAAATGGAATTTCGTCCGCACCAACTCCAGCATATCCTCCTTTGAGATAATTTGCCGTATACTTTCCACCGCTTGCCCGGACACACCAAACATTTGTCATGTTGTCACCTCGGTGAGGAATTTATCGGCATTATGTATTCGCAATTCACCTGACATGAGCTTGGGTAGAAGCGTGTCGCGCAGGGTGGCGAGGGTGCGGGATTCAAGACTGTTCAGGCGCATTTTGGCGAACCAGACACTAGCGTGGGCATCGAAGGCATCGACTATCTCCTTCGGTGGGACGAGTACATTTTGCTGGCCGACCAAGTTCGTGTTGAGGTTCTTCTGGACCGAGCCATCAGCGATGTGAACGAGGTGTTCCGCCAACTCGATGAGAACGTGGAACAGGTAGAGTTTCGAGATTGAGCGGAGATTCTTGAAGTAGAGCCAGCCGTCATGAATACAGCCGTGCAATTCGACGAACATCGGAATACCGCACGTAGCGCTGTTGGAGAGGATGAGGTCACCTGGGGCGACTGCGACGCTCTTCTCAGCTCCCTCCTTTTTGACCATCTCCCTTGTCTCGAACAGGAATGGACCAGCAGCGGATGTAGCGTCTGCAATCTTCACCCATGGAACTTCACCATTCATGTAGTCGTTGATGGGTCGCGGCGAAGCACCACGCCCGAGTTGGCAAAGCTCTGAGAGTGGCTTCACGTCCCAACCAATTGGCGCATGCCCGATGGCGGTGTCTTCGAAGTCTGGGGGGAATAGGGCGGCGATAGCGGCGTCGAGGGCGGAAGGGGGGCTGCCGTTGAGCTTGGCGCGCACAGGGTCGAAGTCCACGAACCAGCTCTGGAACAGCGCCCGTGCCGTCGCCTCCAGCGTCTCGTTCATCCGTCGGTTCAGCTTGATCTTGTCGTCCAACGCCCCAAGCACCGACGCGATGGCTTTTTGCTCGGCGAGAGGGGGGAGTGGGATACGAATCGTACGCAGATAAGTAACCGGCTGAGCTATCGAGGGAACACCGGTTTGAGAAGTGTTCGCCAAGAGTTTATGCTGGCCTTCAGGTGAGCGGAAAAAATAGACAATATATTCCGGGATAACTTTGGCCAGGTTGCAGCGCATATAGAACTGCCGCTGCGAAATCACGTATCGGTCGTACTTAGATGTTGGAGGAATATAAGCAACTTGGCCTATGTTTCCGGCGTGAGTGAAAACCACATCGCCCTTTCGGACATTGGCGTTCTTCAACACTTGGGCATGTTCCTCCGTGATGAATTTGTATTCGTGATCTTCGAGGCACGAGCCGTGAAGATGTTGCCCGCTGATAACAGGGATACCGTTTTCAACAAATGTGGAAACTTTGATAGAAGAGCCGAACGGGCCCATTGACACGCGTTCGGCAACTTCCTCAATCGTGGCAGTTGTCCACTCACCCGCCATAACCCAGTTCCCGCAGGTTCGCCTTGATCGCCTTCTCCAATTTCGCGGACTCCACAAACTGATCGTTCAATTCAGCCACAAGCCGTGCCATCTTTTCCTCGAAGGGCTCACCGTCGTCTTCTACATCCTCGGCGCCAACATAACGGCCGGGGGTAAGGACGTGGCCGTGGGCGGCGATCTCGGATGTAGTAGCGGATTTGCAGAAGCCAGGGATGTCTTGATAGCCTTCATCAGCAGGTGGAATGCATGCTCCGGCCTTCTCGGCTTCCCCGCGCCACGCACGCTGATCGAAGCGCCATTCGTGATAAGTGCTTACGATTTTTTCGAGGTCTTCCTCTGTGAGTTCCCGATGCACACGGTCAGTGAGTGTGCCCATTTTCCGTGCGTCGATGAAGAGGGTCTCTCCACTCCGGTCACGGATACAGTTAGGTATATCACCGTCCCCGTGCTTCACTGTGCGTGCCTTTTTGTTCTTTGTCAGAAACCAGAGACACACTGGAATTTGTGTGGAATAAAAGAGCTGGCCAGGGAGCGCCACCATGCAGTCCACGAGGTCTGCTTCGATGATCGCCTTTCTGATCTCACCTTCGCCAGACTGATTGGACGACATTGAGCCATTGGCAAGCACAAATCCCGCCACTCCATTTGGAGCAAGGTGATGGATGAAGTGCTGCACCCACGCGAAATTCGCATTGCCTTTGGGCGGTACTCCATACACCCAGCGCTTGTCGTCCTTGAGCAATTCCCCGCGCCAGTCACTGTCGTTGAACGGGGGATTGGCGAGGACATAGTCGGCCTTGAGGTCTGGATGCCCGTCCGAGTGGAACGTATCACCATGGGCGATCTGCGCGTCGATGCCACGGATGGCGAGGTTCATCTTGGCTAAACGCCATGTTGTGTAATTCGACTCTTGCCCATAGATGGAGATGTCGCCGATACGCCCGGCATGAGCTTCGATGAACTTTTCACTTTGGACGAACATGCCGCCTGAGCCACAACATGGATCGTACACCCGGCCCTTGTATGGGGAGAGCATTTCGACAAGCACGCGCACCACATGGGATGGAGTGTAGAACTGTCCACCACTCTTCCCCTCTGCGCTGGCAAAACGAGCAAGGAAGTACTCGTACACTCGTCCTAGAGTATCCTTTGAGCGGTCCGCGGCCGACCCGAGTGCAATGTCACTCACTAGGTTAATGATTTGCCCGAGACGCTGTTTATCTAGACCGGGACGAGCGTACTCCTTTGGCAACACGCCCTTGAGCGATGGATTGTCGCGCTCGATAGCGGTCATGGCATCGTCCACCATGGTCCCGATTGTGGGCTGGGGTGCATTGGCCTTCAGGCGCGACCAGCGTGCCTCTTTTGGCACCCAGAAGATGTGTTCGGCTTTGTACTCATCTGGATCTTCGGGGTCAGCGCCATGCTTCTTCTGCTTCTCGAGTTCAGCGTGATGGGCTTCAAACGCATCTGAGATGTACTTCAGGAAGATGAGGCCGAGGACCACGTGTTTGTACTCGGCGGCATCCATGTTATTGCGCAGAGCGTCCGCCGCCGCCCAGAGTGTGGCTTCAAAACCAAGATTAGAATTTGACCCTGTATCTGTGCGTTTTTCTTTCTTTCCCCGGGGCATGATTGGTCCGCGCTACTGGTTGAAGCGTTCAGAGGGGTGCTGCTGATCCTTCCTGTGAGGGAGAAGATCAGCCAATTGGGAGCAAGAACACGAAAAGATACTCGGATTTAGATCGAATGACAAGGTACTCCAATCGGCCGGATATGCTGATGCAGAACCAGTTCCGGATCGCGAGACTGAGGTGGTTTGGGTGGATTTTTGGAATACATGGACCGATTTGGATGGATTTGCACTAACAGTACATCATATGTCCATAGTCAGGCACTACACGGAGATATTTTGCACTCATGCTCCTCGAAACACGAGGACGAGCGGAAAAGGAGGCGATGCTGTGAAATGACCGACGCAGCCAACTTTCCCGAACTCAGGAGTCCAGAATGATGAACGAACCATGAAAAATGGACAAGTGTGTTGACCCACTGCGTTTTTAAGGTCGCATTGGGAAGAACTAGAAGAACTATTTGGATGATAACCTGCCATCCAGGCCTACAGGAAGAAGCCGTCAAAACCGTGCTCGCCCAGGCAGAGTTGTTGTGTGAGGAGTGGGTTTGAGGGGGTAGGGCGTGGATTTATCCCTCGCCCCTCCACCCGGACGTCTCCGGGTGAGGGGGATAGGGGAGTGTGTGTTATTTGAGCGCTGCGGCGGTTGCTCAGAGTCCTTGACTTTCAAATCGTCAGATTCTAAATTTTGAGCGGGATGTACCCCGCGTCGAATCCAACCGTGGGTTCTAATATGTCGAAATCAGGCTCACTTGCTGCAAAATGTTGGGATGGCGTTCTTGCGCGATGCTTTGTGTTCTTCACACGGACGGAGGAGATGTCGTGATGATCCGTATCGCATGCATGAGCAGGTTGCTCTGTGGTCATCGCGTCGTACGATCATCGTTATCATTCTCATTGATGGAAAAGCTGAGAATTGTAAATCCGTTACAGCGGGGAGAGCGAAAGTGAAAACATGGATTAAGATGTAGCACAGCATCTATTCACAACTAATTATTCTCACAATAATTGTTCAAACAACGGAGTGGAAAAATGAAAATGAGAATCACTGTCGGATTCATGCTGTTGTCGATCGTCATGTATGGCTGCGCGCCTTCAGTCTCAGATCAAATAACAACCGGGCTAAATCATCCCTCATCACCATGCAAAGATGGTACGTTCCTACATCTTAAAACAAAAGATATTGAATCGTTGACACTTAAGGAGCTGGAGTTGCTTAAAATCAAAGAACAGGCATGTGCGGAACACCAGTCTAACATGATCGCAGCGGCCCATATTGCAAAGGGCGCAGCGTATGCTGGTGAAGTGACTCTTAGCATATATTTGACTGCTGTAATTGCATCGCTGGTTCTTCTTGTGATACAACAAAATAAATAATGCTGTGGCTACATATCCTATGGAGAGTTAAATCCGGATGTCCGTATTAATGCCGTTACCAGTATCATTTGCATTATCATGGTAGTCTTGCCTGCATGATAAGATTTGAGCATAGTGCGAACGGGGTATTAATCAACTAGAAAGTGTGTGTATGAGGTCATGAAATACGTTCCGTTTAACTGGCGCCGTTTCCACGCCTACCGCGTTTTCGACGAGTTTCTAGATCGTTTCGTGCTCCAGCGGAAGAGTTACGTAACACGGCACAACGAATATCTAGATTTTGAGGCGGCATTTGAAGAAATCAAAGCGAGGTTCGTCGCAGCATTCGATGATTCCGAAAAGCATTTCGAAGAGAAGGTGGTACGCCAATTCGAAGGTGCGGCAATACAAACTAAAATCGTCTTTGCCAATGTCGAATATCTTTGGGCAATGCCCATGCAGAATATCTCCCCGAAGAGGAAACGGGCTTATGCCGAGAGGTGGTTTCCCGATACGCAACTAGTCGTCAGCGGTGATGAATTCTATTTTGTTTCTCCTCATATCATCGCAGATCCAGGCTCATGGTATCTGCGGAACAAATATTGGGAGATTATCGCTGCGCTGAGGGTTCTTTATATAATCACAACAACCCCTGGTCTCTCTGAATTGAAAGAGTTAAAGGAGAAAATCGCTGAAGTCTGTCATTCTGCTATGTATCAAGGCGTTTCTGCTAAGGAGAACTTCGCTGTTACCAAGCAGTGCGGTATTCACTCTGCATTGATGCACCTTGCCGCTCCCGAACGTTTTGAATCCATAATTTCGGCAGCGCACCGAAGGCAAATTTGTGCTGTGTTTGGACATGTGGTTGAAAACCCATCCCGGGATGTTGAAATATTGTTGAAACAGATCCGAAACACACTTTTCGATTCTCATGGTAACGGCGAAGAAGCAGATAATAAATATCGATGGTTCTTTTACTCGAGAGATATTTTACCGCTGTGGCTCGACAAGAAGAGCAAGAAGGAACAAAGGCTGACTTCAGTTGTTTTCGATGTGCGGAACGAGGAAGACGCTGCTGCTTTCGAAGGAGACAAGGAGGAATTCACAGGCTATCGGATCCGACGCAGCGCTAAACTTGTCAAAGAAACGAAGAATCGTGACGGCCATACCTGCCGCGCATGTAATTTTCACTTTGAAGATCAGATCGTCCATGTCCACCATCTTGATCCAATAGGTGAATACAAGTATCCCCAAAAGACTAAGCTTGAAGATCTCGTCACACTATGCCCAACATGTCACTTTCTCGCGCATTACTTGCTACGAGATAGTGCCAAGTTCAAACAAATCGACCCTCTTCTGGCCGAGCTTACGAGGCTCAGTTCCTCGCCCAAACGAAATAGGACGCTATCCTAGACTGGACACTTCGACAACGCGCGCTTGCGAAAAGCGGAGTCACAGTAAGCGCAAACAACCAAACATACCCCCCCCCCACCACCCGGACGTCTCCGGGTGAAGGGGATAGGGGAGTGTGTGTTAATTGAGCGCGGCGGCGGTGGGTTGGACGGCGGCGGGGGTGGGTGTGTCGGGGATGGGTTGTCCTTCCTCGAGCTGGCCGTTCTCCTTGCGGTAGCGGACGGCGAGGGCCTTGGGGACGCGCAAGGCCCGGTAGGTGTCGAAGAACACGGGGTGGGTGGTTCGGAACAATCCCGTTTCATACTTTGAGGAAAGTCGCGAACGGGGCATGATATCGATTCTCTAACCTATTCATATAAAACAAAATAGTTGATACGGCTCAAGTTGTATCGCCAGTAAGGAGATCAATAAATCAGGATATAGACGTAAAATGGTTGCATGGCAATCAGGTAATAACCAGAAAATACACTTGCTTCCATCAGGATGTAACCTTATGTTTGTTCTTGTGAATGAAAAAAGGTATCCGTATGAAACGCGAAAACAGGAAATTGGTGCTGGAGCAGCTCGATAGAAAGCTCCGTGATTTCCAGCCGCTCGGTGGAGCGATAGTACCTGAACGAGGGTGGCTCCACGCCATTCGGACTGCGCTTGGAATGTCACTTCGCCAGCTTGGCGGCAGACTCGGAATATCGACTCAAAGCGTCAAGGAGATCGAGGACCGCGAAGCAGATGCTTCTATCACTCTCAAGACTCTTCGCGAGGCCGCCAAAGCCCTCGATTTAGAACTTGTGTACGTCCTGATTCCGAAAGCAGAGTCCCTTGAGGCGATGATCGAGAAGCGTGCAATAATGGTTGCACGCTCCATCGTACTTCGAACCTCCATGTCGATGGAACTTGAAGATCAGGAGGTATCGTCGGTGCGCATAGAAAAGGCGGTCCGGTCGAAGGCCGAGGAGCTTGTCCGCATGATGCCGAGGTACCTATGGGATTAAATCTCGAATACATCGCTGGTCAAACACCCATTGACGAGGATGAGAAGTACGGGCTACTCATCCCGACCCTCACCCTTCGATCGGAACTCGACGAGTTCGAGCAGCAAAACATTGAGAATGCCATCCAGTGGACGATGTCGCGCTCATTCACTGTCTCCGAAATCCTGACCGAGGATTTCGTGCGTCGGCTGCACCTACGCATGTTTTCAGACGTGTGGAAATGGGCAGGGGATTTTCGTCGCACAAACAAAAACATCGGTGTGGATAAATTCCAGATCGGCATCGAGCTCCGCAATCTCCTTGACGACTGCAGGTTCTGGATCGAGCACGAGACATATCCCGCAGACGAAATCGCTGTGAGGTTCAGCCACCGTCTGGTTCTGATCCACTGCTTCCCTAATGGTAACGGACGGCATTCCCGGTTGATTGCTGACGTACTCATCGAGAAAGCTCTGGAGCGACCGATTTTCACGTGGGGAAGCGTCACGCTCACTCAACAGGGTGTGGCGCGTAAGGAGTATCTACAAGCTCTGCGGTCTGCGGACAAAGGGGATGTGGCTCCGCTTATCGCTTTTGCGCGAGGATGATCACCTCCATACAAACTCAATACAGTACGGCATCGTCGGAATCAACGCAACGCGCGTACAAGTAAGAACCGCGTCAGATGGCAATCGTCTGCCACCTTTCTGCCCGGGAGCGTCACTTTATCCTTGCATTTGCCTGCAAGGGCGGCTAATATGGCGGTGTCATTCCTGATCATACATCAGCCACGCCACGGCACTTTGTGGTATTGGACGCATATCGAGCGGACCGCACCTCGAATTATTGTCCAACAATCCCAGAAAGGAGTCTTCCCATGAAAATCACGGGCAAGACCTCTGCACGCGTCGTGTCGCTCGTCCTGTGTCTCCTGGTTGCCGGTTCGGTATTCGCCGGCAATCCGAAGCCGAAGGGCAAGCTGCAAAGCTACCTCGTCGTCTCTTCCCACACGAAGGAAGAGTGTTTAGCCGCATTGGACAAGGCCTCCGCGATGGGCGCCAAGAATCTTTCGCAGTGGAAATGGGGCTGCATGGCCGGTGATCACACCGGGTATGCGGACGTCCGGGCGACATCAACCGAGGAGGCGTTGGCAAACGTCCCCGAACCGTTGCGCGCAAAGGCCAAGGCCGTGCCGGTACAGGTCTTCACGCAGGCGCAGATCAAAGCATTCCACGACATGTGACATATCCCGTCTCGCGAAAGGACGCACGATGACACGAAAACAAGTGTATCAGGAAATAGAAGGAATGTTCGGCATCGTCCCGACCTTCCTGAAGAGCATCCCGGATTCCTCCCTCGAAATGGAGTGGAGCTTAATGAAACGGGTGCAATTCGACGAAGGGCCGATTCCCAACAAATACCGCGAGCTGATAGGCATCGGCATCGCGGCGGTGTCGAAATGCCGCTATTGCATCCTTTTTCATGTGGAAGCGGCGCGCCTCAACGGTGCAACGGACGAGGAGATCGAGGACGCAGTGCATTTTGCCAAGTCCAGCGCGGGCTGGAGTGCATACCTGAACGGCATGCAGATCGATTACGACGTGTTCAAGGAAGAAATGCAGACGATCAGCCGCTACGTCCGCTCCATGGCCGCAACTCCGGCGTAATCCCGCCGAGGCCGTGAAACGTCCGGCACAACGACGTTCATACATGTGAACAAAGAGACACGTACAACACAGGGACGGCCCGGGAGGGCCGTCCCGTGTATAATACGAACACGTGTGCCAATCAGGGGGCGGCTGGAACGATCGGGCAGCCGGGATGATCGAACCGCCGAAACGATCGGACGGCCCTGAGGGCCGTCCGTGGATATGCCGCATCCACGCGCGCCGACCGCGGTGCGCCAAAACAAACGGACGGCCCGGAGGGCCGTCCCGTGTATGGCCCTAAATATCAATTGAAGATATTGATCTCCATCATTCAATTACCGAATTTGGAAGATCAATTGATTCCTGGTCCAGCAACCGACCAAGAGGCATACTATGCGCGTCATTCGTATCCTCATATTCTCGTCCCTCATTCTCTGTGCAGGCGTCGGGAGCTACGCGCAGCCGGTGCTGAACTTCAAACGTCTCGTGAACAATTGGCCGACGGTCGAGATCTTTTTTTCCACCACGTGTAATGGTCTTCCGGCCTATTTCACGGACAAGCGGTACTTCAAAGTCTACGAGAACGGCCTCGAGGTTGGTGAATTCGAGCTCTGGTGCCCTGACCCGACTGTCCGCTGCGCCATTTCCGTCGCAATGGTATTCGATGCCAGCTTAAGCATGAACGGCTCCGGCGTTGCCGGCGCACAGGCGGCCGGACACGCCTTTGTCGATCTGATGGACGGGGCAACAGACGAGGCCTGCGTGATCATGTTCAACCAGTTCGTCGTCGTCTCACAGCCGATGACGGTGTACAGGGACCTCCTTCATGCGGCCATCGACAATTATCCGACAGCACTGTGGACAAATGCATGGGACGGCTTGTATACCGGTATCAACAATGTGATCAATGATGGTGTCAATCCGTGCCGCGCGGTGATACTTCTCACCGACGGATATGATACCGGAAGCCAGCGTTCACCAGGGGAATGTATCTCACTTGCAATGCGAAATCGTATTCGTGTCTTCACCATCGGGCTCGGCAACAATCCCACGCCCGCAGTGCTGCAAAACATCGCCGACCAGACAGGCGGCAAATACTACGAATCGCCGAACGCCTCGCAACTGACCGCGATCTACCAGGAAATCTCATCGATCATCTTCCAGGGCTTTCAGGAGTGCCTCATTACGTATCAGGCCAAGTGTATGGATGGCGGCATGCGCAAGGTGGATCTCTCCATCCTCAATTTCTGCAATGGCTCCGATACAAAAACGAAGAGCTTTAAAGCCCCGAAGGACACTTCCACGTACAGGCCGCTCAACATCCGCCTCGGCACACGCGAGGGACGCGGCAACCAGGATGTGAAGGTGCCGCTGGAACTGACGGATCCGATCACGCCGCCGGAAATCTTCTACGGCGCAACGTTCACGATCAAGTACGACGAATCGTGTCTGCAGTTCAAGGACATCGAGACTCCTCCGGGCAGTGTGCTCGAAAACGTACCCATCATCATTACGCCGCTGCCGGGAACCGTGACGTTCCAGATCATGGACAAGAAGGTGGTGGAAGTGAACGATGTGCCTGCGATGCTCGCTGAACTACGATTCAGAACATCCGATCCCGACGGGAAGGACACGGTGTGTTGCGACCTGCAGCTCATAAGCTGGGTGTTCGAGGCGGGTTGTTTCCGGCCCGTGTTACAAAACGGCAAGATATGCATCATACCCAGGCAGCCCGAGGTACACTGCGAACTGCAGATGCCGCAGACCATCAACTGGGAACGCGGCCTGAAGGATTACAACCCCAATCCCTTCCCGGTCACGGCGGCACTGTCGAACATCGGCGATCGTGATGCGCGAAACGTCCGCTTCAAGATCGAATACAATAAAAACGATCTCTCCCTTGTCGCTCCGGTCAACAATGTGCAGAACGGCGTGCCGAAAGACCTGAAGCCGTCGGGCATTTCCGAGGGCCGCTGGGACGTCCTGGCAAAGCGCCGTACGGTGGGTGATTCGGTGAACATCTGTATCGTCGCCGCCTTCGACAACCACGACTCCGTGCGCTGCTGCAAGAAGGTGTGGGTGCCGTCCGCGGATGCAGTGCTGAGCTGCTCCGCAATCACACCCGAAATCAAGGCCGACAGGGTGAACACCAGATACAATCCGATGCCATTCGATATCACAGTAACCGTAACGAACGAGGGCGGCAAGAAGTCCGACTCGGTGTTCGCCCGCATCATCGTGCCTGCGGACCTGCGACTCTACGGTCCGGATGCACCGAACCGCAACACGAAGCGTGTGCTGCCCGCGATTCTGAATCCGGGACAGAGCGGCGGTGTGTCGTGGACGCTGTGGCACCCGATTACGCTCACCACGAAGGACTATCTCGTGGGAATATGGGTGCGGACATCGAATGCCGACTCCTCATACTGTGAGGTGAAGGTGATCATTCCACCTCTGGAGGCGCCCGTCCTGGCGCCCACATGCCGCATGCCCGACTCGCTGCATTTCGAAGAGAACATCAGCGCCTATGTGCCGAATCCCTTCCAGGTGTCGCTCGGCTGCGTCAACCGCGGCGGCCTGCCCGCCACGAATGTGACGGGGTTCATCTATCTGCCCGCAAACACCGTGCTCGCGAATCCCACAGAACCGCTGCGCAAGTCGTTCCCGAGTCCGATGAACGAATGGACACCAGGCGACCCATTCCCGGCCGTCACGTGGGACGTCACGTACACAAAAAAACTTCGCTACGACACCTACCTCGACTTCAAGTTTGTTGTTGGCGGCGTCGGCCCAACGGGCCTTCCGACCGATTCGGTCGAATCCTGGTGCCGCGTCCGTGTGCCCGGCCTGCAGCCGTCCTTCGCATGCGACATCAGCATGCCCGATTCGATCTCGCTGAATGCGACGGAAACCGATGTAGAACCGAACCCCTTCGACGTGACGTACCGTGTGTGGAACACGAGCAAACAGACGGCCACCATCGCCACTGTCACGCTGCAGTACCCGTTCGGCGAAGGTTTGACGGTATCACCCGGCACACCTGTAACTCGGAATGTGAACCGCGCGCTCGGCCCGAACGACACGCTGAGCGTGACATGGACCATCGCCGTGCAGAACCGCATCACACGCCGCCTCGTGAGACTCACCGGAGTGGCCTACGACGACGAAGGCAACCCAGTCATCTGTCCGGATGACCTGCCCATCGCGAACCTCAGAACATCACTCGTCTGTGATGTGCAAACCGACGTCTCGGAGGTCGTGTACTATCCGGTGCTGCAGGAATACGCGCCGAAGGAGTGGGTGATCGCATCTACGCTGACCAACACCGGCGGCGCTCCGATCACGAACGTGGAAGCCGAAATCGAACTGCGCGACTCCTCGCTGGTCGGCTACCTCGCCGAGTTCAACCCGGGCTTCGCCGACAATTCGAATCCGAAGACCATCGGCGTGCTCTTCCCGGCATCCTCGCAGACGTTCCAGTGGGGATTCCGTTTGTCGAATCCAAACCAGAAACTTGTGCCGGAATTCCTCAACTATACAATCAAGTACAAGTCCAAGGAAACACCACCCATCGACGCCGGCTGCGAAACCGTTGTCGAGATCAAGCCGGTCGTGATGCCGAAGCTCGAATGCGCGCTGCTGGCTCCCGACACGATATACTTCAACATCGACACGTACGAACCGTCGCCGTTCGATCTCAAGATCCAGATCAGGAACGTGGGAAGCGGCGACGCCTACAACGTGAAGGCCTTCGTGCTGCAGGGTACCCGCTTCAACATCCTGCCACCGGCCTCGCGCGATTATGGCGACCTGCCTCCGGGCCGGTTGATCGACTTCGACGACGAATCGCTGAACACCCCGTTCCGTCTGCGCGTAAATCCACGTGACACGGACGGCTTCGACACGATCCGTGTCGTGGTGATCAGCGACGGTATCCCCTCGGCAACCTGTGAGTTCCCGGTGTGGGTGCAGCGTGAGCAGCGTCCACGCTTCACAATGACCTGCGTCGCGACACCCGACCGGCTGACCTTCGACGATCAGCTCAACGACTACGTGCCGAATCCGTTCACGGTCGTCACGACAGTGGTGAACACGGGTGACACACGTGCCGAGAATTGTCAGCTTCTGTTTGTGGGTCCCCCGCGCTTCACGCCGGACGACAACACACCGATAGTGAACGTGGGCACGATGCCCAAGGGTATCGTCGATGTGGGCGACACGGTCACTCACTCGTGGCGACTCGTTCCGCTCCGCCGCACATTGGGCGGGTGGGATGAACTCGTGTACCAAATTCAGGGCCGCGGGGGTCTCGGTAATCGCCTCATCATCGGCGAGTGCCGCGTCCCCGTGTACGTGCCTCCCGCACGCGCCGCCGAGTATCAGCTCGCTTGCGACGCGCCGGATGCCATTCAATTCGACAATGCTTCGGGCACATACATCCCGGATCCCTTCCAGTTCAAGGTGAACGTTCGCAACGCCGGCCTGGCGCTCGGGCAGAACCTCGAGATCACCGCGATGCTACCTCCGGGCCTGATTTTCACAAGCGGGGAGACCGCCACGAAGCAGCTCGGCGACCTCGCTCCAAACGGTACGACCCAAGTGATCTGGCTGGTGAAGCCGATCGCAAACACGACGGGTGTGCCGCGCTCGCTGATGCTGTGCGCACGCGTGGTGGACAAACTCGGCAAGGAGGGCGAGTGCTGCGACAACGTCGTGATCGCAGCGGCCACGAAGGCGGCTTTGAGTCTGAGCTGCGAGGCCGAGTTCCGCGCGCTGGTGGTGGACCATGCCCGTGGTGAATATGAAAAGAATCCAATCTGGATCGCCGTGAAGGTACGCAACGACGGCGACCGTCCGGCACACAACGTTCGCGTCGTGTGTTTGCCGCAGTCGAACGAAGTGAAGGTGCTGGGCGATCCCGAGCGTTTCGTCGCCCTGCGTCTCGATCCGAAACAGTCCACCGACACTATCCGTTGGGAGATGTACGCGATACCGCGTGTGCTGTCCGGCGACATCAACATCCAGTTCGTGGTTACCGCCGACGATCTCCCGTCCACCGACTGTATCACACCGGTGTTTATCCCCGAAGTGGGC
Source organism: Ignavibacteriota bacterium (assembly GCA_016218045.1). Classification (NCBI taxonomy): domain Bacteria; kingdom Pseudomonadati; phylum Ignavibacteriota; species Ignavibacteriota bacterium. The sequence goes on along the minus strand of JACRFB010000057.1, from coordinate 27,634 downwards.
CGTCCGGTGTTGACCTGCGGTATGGAATCCTCGATGAAGAACACGAACAACGTTCTCACGTTCGACTACTCGATCGGCGACTATCGCGACGACATCGGCACGAAGGGCTCGGCGGGCAACTACAACGTCTTCACCGTCACGGCACGACTGCAGAACATCGGCGCCGCACAGGCGCACCGTCTGCGCGCAACCCTACTTCTGCCGGAGGGCGTGTCTCTCGACGCCGGTGAAACTGGCATAAAGGATCTCGGCAACCTGCTCGTGCAGGGCTCGGCGAGTGTGAGCTGGAACATTGTACCGCAGCGGCAATCCGCCGACGCGCTGCGACATTTCGCGGTACGCTGGAGCGCCGACAATATCGATCAGACCACGCCATGCGCGATGGACGTGACGATCGAAGGCGCACCGAAGATCGTGAGACTCCGCTTGCCGCAGGACAACGTGGGGCGTTTCGGCGAAAAGATCACGGTGCCGGTGTATGTAGACACGACGATCGGCAAGGACATCTTCACATACAAGATCAACGTGAAGTTCGATCCCGAGGTGGTGCGCTTCGTGGATGCAGTGAGCATGAACACGCTGACGGCACGCGGCTGGACCGGCCCGCGCGGCGTACTCTACCGCGAGTCGGGTCTGCCCGACACGGCACCCGAGAACATAGTGCGCATCGAAGACTTCACCACCGGTTCGCCTCTGAACGTGCGGCGTGAGGGCATCCTGGTGGGGCTGGTGTTCGAGGCGGTATACAACGGAGGCGAGAAATCAACCGGAATACGGGTTGATTCATTGACATTTATCGATTCCATTAAAGCAGACATTGCCGGGTCTGAGAAAGTATTCGTTTCATCCATGAACAGCATACACGATGATTCTCCGGGCAAGGAGGTGAGAATCACCTTCGAAAATGGTCTGATAACCATCGCGGGTTACTGCATCGTGCCTCTGGTGGGCGGGAGCGGATACAACCTGGCGCAGAACACGCCGAATCCGTTCAATCCGTCGACGGTGATCGAATACGAGATCGGCGACGAGACGGCGGTGAAGCTGGTGGTGTTTGATCAACTTGGTCGCGAAGTGGCAACGCTGGTGAATACGAAGCAGAAGGCCGGCAAATACGCCTACATCTTCGACGCCTCGGTGCTGGCCTCGGGCACCTACGTGTACCGCCTCGATGCAGGCCAGTACTCGAAAACGCTCAGAATGGTTCTCGCCCGGTAAAGCTGACGGATATCACGGGAAGTCTGGCGTAATAACTTCGAACTCGTTTTCTCCGGTTCGCTGACACAAATCTCGCGCACAACGGCGAGCGAGTACCCACGTCATTCGTACACACCCTTAACGCCCAGCCCCCGCACCGCGGACTCCATGCGGTACGGGGGCGGGGCTTCAGTATGTTGGTTGTGCATACGCGGCGACACCTGTTGGGAACTCACCACACCAGCACAATGGCGATGATCCACAAGAGCAGGCTGCCGAGAAAGAGCAGAATGCGCAGGATGTGAATTCCCGGGATTTTCATGGGTGCGTTTGTTCAGAAGGTCACACCGCACCCGAACTGCAGATAATAGGGCAGCATGGCGTTGGTGTCGTCGAATTGCGCGTTGGTGGCGCCGAGGCGCAACGAGAGGTCGGCGCCGTGTGTGACCACAAGACCCGCCTGTACGCCGTAGTGGTAATTGCCGCCGGTGGGCACATACCATCCGTCGCGGATGCCGGCGTAGCCGTACCGGCGCATCGCGGCGGAATGCACGAGTTGTGTGGTCACGGCCTTGTCGAAGCCGAACTCGGCGGCGGCGTACCATGCCGGATCGTAGTACCCGGCCATCGCCGTCAGGTCGGCGCCGAAACTCACCATGCGCACCATGGCGTTCTGGAAGCGGCGGAAATTGGATTCGATTTTTGCGGTGGCCGTGAAGCCGCGCCATTCGAACACCGACACCTGCGCGCCCGTCCGAATGGCGACGTCGTCGAACACACGTTCACCCATGGGCAGAGCCACATGGATCCCCGCAACAACGGGCCGCACTGCGGTGAAGGATCTGCTGTAGGCGAGCGACGTGGTGGCAGCGTAATCGTATCCGAGGTTCAGTTGCAGGCGGTTGGGACGTTGCGCGTCGATGGATTTCCAATTCACGTTTTGTGCGTGTGCAGTCACAACGGTGAGGGCAAGAACAATCAGGGCGAGACAGGTCGTTTTCATGATATCCTCTGGTATGATGTTTTTCTTATTATCGAATTGTGGAGAGATAGGACTTGGCGATGGGATAGAACGATTCCCATCCTGATGTTGATATGTCGTGACCCGAGCCGTGTATCTCTGCGAGCTGCACGTTCGGATAGGCCGAGGACACACGCTCGGCGTGTGTTTTGCCATAGACGCGGTTGTATTCGCTGTACACAAACAGCACCGGACGGGTGTAGGCGGCGAGTTGTGTGGTGAAGTCGAATGAATGTGTCCGCACGTACTCGTCAGCACCCATGGCGCAGGCGGCGCCCATGCGCCAGAAGGGATAGGGACCCGCAATACCCAGCGCATTCCCCGGCGCATACTCGGCAGCACCCTGTATCGCGGCCTTGTAATCGAGTCGGGCGTGATCACTCGAGGTGATCACCTGATCAACAAAGGCCGCATCGTTGGCGCTTTCGTCGAGCGGATCGAAACTGCGCCAGCGGCGGATGTATTCCTTCGTGTCGTCCCAGGTGAAGCCGCCCGGTTCCATCATGATCACGCCGCTGATGTCGCCCGGATGTTCATTGACGTAGGCCGTCGCGAGCATGGCGCCCCACGACTTCCCGAGGAGAATTACTTTCTGTCCGGGCGAGCGATAATGGCTGATGACGCCGGCCAAATCGTCAATAAAGAGTGTGGGACCGGACTTGGCGTACAGGGACTTGTCGTGTCTGCGGGAGAGTCCGCAGCCGCGCTGATCATACAATACAACATAAAAACCGTCGTCCACAAACGTTGTACAGTTCAACATCGCGCGGTAGTCGCCTCCCGGACCTCCATGCAGCACAACGATCATGGGATCACGCGGATTGCCGAAACTTTCCGCATGAAGAAGGGTGCCATTGACCGCGATGGACGGTAGGGAAGAGTCTTCGTCCACTGTTTTCGGAACCAGATCTCCCGGCAGTCCGGGTTCGAGGATGTCGCAGGCGCTGACGGACAGGACAAACAGGGCCGCGGAAAGGATTGTCCACATGGGGTGTTTCATGGTGTTGCTCCAGATTGGTGATTGGATGTGTGACCAAATTCTGGCGCAAATGTACCCGCGCCGCGCAGCCGTTTCGGCGCAGCGTGGAAGTTGGGACCCCGTATCGACGTGCCACCGTGTACGATGGCACTGTGCCCGGCCTACACGGCCTCTTCGACACCCTCGGAAAACGACGCGGCAAACTGCGAGGGTGTCTGACCCGTTTCCTTCTTGAAACAGCGATTAAAGGATGATTTTGAACTGAATCCGCAGTCGAAAGCGAGGGAGAGCAGGGTGAATTGCCGGTTCTTTCCCACCTCGATCAGGTGTTTAAATGCCGCGACCCGGTACGCGTTCACAAAATCGTAGAAGTTTTTCGCTTCCATCTGATTTATCACCTGCGAGAGGTGATTCGGTGGCGCGTCCAGCTCGGCGGCAAGATCGTCGATAGTCAGATCGGGCTGTTTGAAGCGCTGCTTCTCGACCATGAGACGGATCAGGGCCGTGTGCAGCGCGGCCGCGGCCTCGTCACCGAGTCCCGACTTCGAGTATTTTTTCGGCTGCTCCGCTGTCACGTCCCCTTGAAGCGGCAGCATGGCTGTTTCCTCATCAGCAACATCCGGTTCCGGACCAGGAGCGGCGTCGAGGCGACCGTGCGAAAAGATGTTGCCCTGTCGTACACCAAAAAATCCTATCAGGAAAATGAAGGTCACAACGCCCGAGAAAATCAGTATCTCGCTGCGAAAGAGCAGGATCAACAGCCAGATTCCTCCCAATCCGATGGTCAGTACCCGCAACCACTGCAGCTCCACCTGCGCAAGATCGGAGAAGCTGTCACGCACATTTCGCCTGTGTCTTCGAAGCAGCACACTCGACACCACGACGTACACGATTCCGGAGACAGCGATGGTGTAGAGCTTGATTGCGCCGAACACTTCGTAGCCAGCGCCCTTGTTCCTGTACACCGCGATTTTTTCCTCGTCCGGCAGGGAAAAAAAGGACACGAGATACCCATACATCAACAGCGCGGGCAGCAGGTGCAGCAGCAGTGTGGTGCGGCGTTTCGGCAGTTGTTCCGTGACGGAGGCGACGTAGTAGTAAAGGAACACACCGTGCAGCAGTGGCAGCGGATGTTCGATGCCGAGCAGGAAGGGCACACGCAGATGATCGCCGGTAAAGAACAGCGTGAAGAGAAACAGATGCAGGATGATGAGAACCATCCACACAGTCAGTATAACGTCCGACGACGACTTCCTCTTCTTGCTCAGGAGCAGAAATTCGATAAAGACGGCGACGCCGATTCCGGCTACAAAAAGCAGACTCATCCCGCGGCTCCGGTGTGCTTCCGACCAACATATGGTATATCGGCGTGTGTGGTGCCGACCTGTGCCATTCTCTCTCCGATGTGTGCGAATGGGAAATAATGTATTGCGGGAAAGGGAATGATTCAAGGACGCGGAATGATGAAGGGGCCGCGGCTGCGGAAACACGATCACGTTCGTTGTACACCACGTCTCCGGTGCGACCGCGTCACGTCCGCAGGGGCGACCGGTGGTCGCCCTAATTACGGATTTGCAACCTGGATCGCCAGGGCGCCACAACGACCACCACGGGAACACGATGATCGCCAGGGCGACACAACGACCACCACGGGAACACGAGGATCGCCAGGGCGACACAACGGCCACCACGGGAACACGAGGATCGCCAGGGCGACACAACGACCACCACGGGAACACGAGGATCGCCAGGGCGACACAACGACCACCACGGGAACACGAGGATCGCTATGTGCGTATAAAGGATGTCCGCGGTGCGACGATGTCCGTACCACGGAGAGAGTACAACGAAGGCAGAAGGGGGAACGAATGAGTGTTGCGGCGACACGATATCGGAGGAGGAATTCGCGCCGGTATCCAATTCAGACATATTATGGCGATGGAGTGTACCATGTCACATTGCATGTGGCAGTACAAACACATCTCTTTGGTCTGCTTACTCAAGAAGGTGTGGTGTTAAGCGCATATGGCAGGATTGCGGAAGAAGAGCTTCTTCGGTCTGAATCCATTCGCGCGGAACTCCGTCTCGACACGTACGTGATCATGCCGGATCATATCCACGCTATTATTCGGATCAATCATTCGATGGATTTCGGATTATCCAACGCGAGAAGGAGTGTGCACAAGTCTCCCTATCTTCGGCGACGGGCAAACGACGAGGCAGGATGTGCAGCAAGACATCGCCGCAACGGCCCGTTGCCGCGTACTTTGGGGGCGTTCGTTGCGGGCTATAAGTCGCTGGTGACACGGCGCATTCGCGAGGCATCCGGTTCGGGTCAGATGATCGTGTGGCAAAGAAATTACCACGATAAAATCATTCGCTCTCTACGCATGTTGCGGATCACTCGGAGGTACATTCGCAATAATCCTGCTCGTGAATGGCAACGTCTGGTGCCTAAATGACACGGTGTTTACGCCGCGGGTAATCAGGTGGGTGGACCGCTGTGGCTGCAATGGAGTCACGGGACAGCCGTGCCAAGCTCTCGACCAGGGGCGACCGCCGCGGGTAATCAGGTGGGTGGACCGCTGTGGCTGCAATGGAGTCACGGGACAGCCGTGCGAAGCTCTCGACCAGGGGCGACCGCCGCGGGTAATCAAGTGGGTGGACCGCTGTGACAGCAATGGAGTCACGGGACAGCCGTGCCAAGCTCTCGACCAGGGGCGACCGCCGCAGTAATCAGGTGGGTGGACCGCTGTGACCGCAATGGAGTCACGGGATAGCCGTGCCAAGCTCTCGACCAGGGGCGACCGCCGGTCGCCCCTGCGGATTACTAGTGATTGTGACGTCTCATGCCGATACAACGCATCGGCGCCATGACGCGCACTTCGACCAATCGTTCCCCGTTCAACCGTTCCCCGTTCCGTCGCGCTTTCCCGCTAGCGGGACTCAGCGTGACACTACTTCGTTGTCACGCGTTTCCCCGTTCCCCGTCTAACGTCTCACGTCTCACGTCTCACGATTTTTTCAACGGCAGGGCAATGATGAACTCCGTGCCCACACCGGGTGTGCTGTCGACAGTGAGTGTGCCGCCGTGGTCCTTGACGATGATGTCGTAGGTGATGGTGAGACCGAGCCCGGTGCCTTCACCGGTGGGTTTGGTGGTGAAGAACGGATCGAAGATACTTGCGAGTGTCTCTTTCGGGATGCCGGGTCCGTTGTCGCGGATGCGTATCTCGATGCCGTCGGGAATGTTTGTCGTCGTCAGGCATATTTCGGGGACGTATCCCGGTTCGGCCGACCCCGATCGCGCGCGCTGACGCACGGCATACAGCGCGTTGCCGATAAGATTCAGGAGAGCGCGTGTCATGTTCTCGACAAACAGATTCATCGATACAAGATCGGGTGTGAACTGCCGGACGATGGACACGTCCTGCGTGCCGCCGCCCTCGGCGCCGCCCGGACCGGCCAGCTCGATCGCCTTCTCGATCACATCGTGCACCTGCGCGTGCTCGAGGCGTCCCACCTGTCCGCGCGCATACTGGAGCATGTCCGACACGATGCCGTTCGCGCGTTTTCCGTGCTCGTGTATCTTCTGGATGATCAGCGCAATCTCGTCGATCATTCCTGTGACATCCTCGCCGCGTGTCTCGGTGTCCTTGTACTCCTCCACGAGTTCCGTTCCGAGCGAGGCGAAGTTCACAATAAAATTCAGGGGATTGCGGATCTCGTGCGCGACACCCGCGGTGAGCTGCCCGAGAGCCGCCATCTTTTGCTGCAGATGGAGCTGTTGCTGCGTGCGCAATATCTCCTGATTCTTCATCGTCAGCGCCTGCAGCGAGCTGGCCTTCGCAAGCGCCGAGATCGCGTGCTCGCGGAAACGATTCAGCTTTCGCGCGTCGTCCGGTGTAAACGCGTCGGGATCTCGGAGATTGTCGAAGACGAGATACCCGTCGTTTCCGCTGCGTGTCGCGTCCCAGTCCACCGCCATGATCAACATGCAGTGTGCCCATGGGAGCGCCGGCAGTGTGTCGTCGCCCAGCAGCGATTCCGTGCGGCGGAGTATAAACACGCCCGCCTCGATTTCCGTTGCTTGTGTGAACCGTTCGGTGATCTCATCCGGCGTCAATGCGGAACTCATCTCCACCGTTATCTCATACCCCACAGCGGCCACCCAGCGGAAACCGTCAAGCGATTCGTCGTAAATGAAAGCCCCCGCTGCCTGTGCTGTTGGCAGCAGCTTCATACCCTGTTCGAGCAGTGCGCGGATCAGGGGGACGAGTTCGAACTCCCGGTTCACGACCTTCACAATCCTGTCGATGGTTTCGAGTTCCCCGGTCCGCTTCGCGAGTGCTTCCTCGGTGCGTTTCCTCTCGGTGATGTCTTCTTGAATCCCGATGTAATGCGTGAGTTTTCCATCCGCGGACAACAGCGGACTGATGAAGGCCGACGCCCAGTACGAGCTGCCGTCCTTGCGTTTGTTGTGCAGTTCGCCTTTCCACTCCGTCCCGCTGCTGATCGCCTTCCACAGCCGCGCGTATTCCTCGTCGGACTGCGCGCCCGACTTCAGAATACGCGGCGTCTTCCCGCGGATCTCGTCGAGAGTATATCCCGTCACGTGTGTGAACTTCGGGTTGACGTATTCGATACGGCCGTGCGTGTCCGTGATGAGCACGATGGCCGGACTCTGTTCCACCGCCTGCGACAGCTTCACGATCTCTTCCTGCGCACGCGCGCGTTCCGTCACATCGGTCGCAACACCGATGGTGCCGATAAAAGCGCCCGACGCATCGTGCAGCGGCTTGGCGCGCACTTCGAAGACCACGGGACCAAGATCCACCACCGAGGTGAACTCTTCGCCCGCGAGCGCACGGCGCGAGAATTCGAGGACGGGCGGACTCTGCTGATAGACGTCAAACACGGATCGACCGACTGACTCACCGGGTGCGACGCCGAGCTGCCGCAGTCCGAGTCCGTCCGAAATGGTGAACACACCCTCGGCATCCATGGCGAAGAGCACGATGGGCGCGGCCGACACCACGGCCGAGAGGCGCTGCTGGGCCGCGGCAAGATCCGCGTGTGCGTTCTGCAGCGCGGCGTAGGCCGTGCGTAATTCCTCCGACTTCCGCAGTTCCGTCTCCTTGCGTTCATTGTCGGCCGCAAGTGCGCGCGACCGCGCCTCCGCCGCCTGTATGCGCAAGTCACGTTCGCGCGCCGACGCCTGCAGGCGCTCAGCGCGGATCACACGTTTCCGCTGCATCTGTGCGGTGGCGAAAATCAAGAGCATCAGAAGCACGCCGTACGCCGCATATGCCCAGCGCGTCTTCCACCACGGAGGCAGCACGATGATACGCAGCGTGATGCCGTCGCGATTCCATACACCGTCGGAATTTGATGCCTGCACACGCAGACGGTATTCCCCCGGATCGAGATTGGTGAAGGAGATGTCGCGCCGTGTTCCGAGCTGTGTCCACCGGTCGTCGAAACCCTCGAGCATGTATCTGTATGTGTTCCGCTCGGGTGTAAAATATTCGAGCGCCGCAAATTCGAACGTGAGGGCGACATCGTTGTGTGTGACCTCCAGCTCCTTCAACAGCCCCACGCCGCGGCGGGATATCCGCTCCGGCTCATCCTGCGCCAGTGTGAACCAGCTTACGGATGTGAGCGCCACGGGCGGCAGGAAACTGTTTGTCCCGATGCTGTCGGGGTGGAACACCGTCAGGCCGCCGTAACTCGTGCGGTACATCCTGCCCGTGCGCGGACAGAGGCGCAGGGCGTTTAACGCCGACGATGCGCCCGCCAGTCCGTCCCGCGGTTCATAATTCCTGACGTGCCGTGTCACCGGATCGAAGGTCGAAAGCCCGACGTTGGTGCTGAGCCAGATCGTTCCCTGTGCGTCCTCGGCTATGCCGGAAATCCTGCAGCTCGGCAGTCCGTCATCCTCTGTGAGATGGGTGAAACGGTCGCGCGCGGCATCGTACATGTCGAGTCCGCCTCCCCAGGTGCCGATCCACAATCGGCCGTTGCTGTCCTCGAACATCGAGAGGATACGATTCGCGCCGATCGAATGCGGATCGTAGGGGTCGTGTCGGAAGCGGCGGAACGTGCGTGTTTTTCTGTCGAAAAGATTCAAGCCGCCATCGGAAGTACCGATCCACACGTGTCCCTTGCTGTCCTGCATGATGGCGCTGACACGCGGGGCGCTGAGACTTGTGGTGTCGGCGGGGGAGTGCAGGTAGCGGGTGAATCGTCCTCGATCGAGACTGTCGAGATGCAGGACGGACAGGCCGCCGACGGTGCCGACCCACAGTTCATTCTCGCGTGTCACACAGATGGATTCCACAAAATCGTCGCACAAGCTGTGGGGATCATTCGCGTTCCAGCGCAGGTTGCGGAAGCGGCCGCTCACCGGATCGCGCATGTCGACACCGCTGCCCCAGGTGCAGATCCAGAGCCGTTCTCGCGTGTCCTCGTAGATCGCCGCGATATAGTTGTTCGATAAACCTCCGCGTCCGTTCCGCGCTGCCTGGATGTGTGTCACCTGCTGCCTGACCTCGTCGACGCAGGTGAGTCCACCCTGCTGATACCCGATCCACACCTTGCCTGAGCGCGTGGGCACCGCGGCAGCGAGCGAGCCCTCGTGCAAGCCGCGCGGATTCTGACCTCGCGGGAAGAAGGGGAAGAAGTCCTCGCGCCGCGTGTTTGTCAGCGCGACGCCGCTGGTGGATCCGATCCAGAGCATGCCCGACGTGCTGAGGAACATCGTGTTGATGTTCCCCCTGGGGAGACTTCGTTCGGAGAGCGGGTCGTGGATATACGTCGCGCTGGTCTGCAGGAGTGTATCGAGCACTATCAGACCGCCCGGTCGACACCCGACCACGATTTCTCCCGATGACAGCGCGGCCACGCTGAATATATCCGCGAACGGCGTGGACGATACGGCAAGCACACGGCGGAGCTGTTCGCGGTCGGGGAGAAATTGATGCAACATCCCGTCGGTGACCCAGATCCGTCCGTCGATCGAGACGGTGATGTGGTTGACCCATTCCCTGCTTTGTGCGCTGGGAGTACCATCTTCGCCGAGGCAGCGCGAGAAGCGTCCGGTGCCCGTGTTGTAAATATAGAGCCCCGATCCCCAGGTGCCGACGAGCACTTTGTTGGCATCCTTGCCCGGATACGCCGCGAGGGCGCTGACGCGCCGCATCAACGGCTGCGCGGGGTCGAGAAGTGGATGGAAAAGACGTGTGAACGTTGCGGTGCGACGATCGAGCTTGTTCAGTCCGTCCGCCGTGCCGACCCAGAGTGTGCCGGATGCATCCTCGCACAATGAGAGCACCTCGTTGTGGCTGATGCTGCGCGGATTTTTTGCGTCGTGCCGGTAATGGATGAATTGTTCCGTCCGCGCATCGAAACGGTTGAGTCCGTCCATGGTCCCGATCCACAACACACCCGCGCGATCCACCAGCAGTGTGTTGACCGTGTTGTCGCTGAGACTGCGCGGATTGCCCGGCCGATGCAGATACTGCGTGAAGCGGTACCCGTCGAATTTGTTCAGGCCGGCCCTCGTGCCGATCCACATGAAGCCGATACGATCCTGCACGACAGACGTGACATCCGATTGCGACAATCCCGCGTCCACCGATTTCCGCGTGAACTCGAACAGTTTCTGCATGCGCAGCAGATCCTGTGCAGCCGCGGCGCCGGGCAGCACACACAGCAGCACGAGCAACATCACATGCCTGCAACTGCAGGCATGACGGTTGAACGAGGGGCGGCACCTCCCGACCTGACTCAAGCGAACGAGATCCTGTTTTCTGGGTGAATATCGCGGAATCTACACCTCTGAGAACAGGAAACAAATGGACAACGAGACAGCGGGAGAGCGGGACAGCGACCTAGTGTCACGCTGAGCTTGTCGAAGCGCGACGGGACAGCGGGAGAGCGGGACAGCGGGAGAGCGGGACAGCGGGAGAGCGGGACAGCGGGACAGCGACCTAGTGTCACGCTGAGCTTGTCGAAGCGCGACGGGACGACTTCGATATTGACAATGACGCGAGTATTACGCGATAATCGGAGCGGCCGTTCTTTTACTTTTCCACCTTGCTACTTTCCACATTCTACATCCAACGTAGCAAGGTATAAGAATCGGATCGGTAGATCTTTTACATTCCACCTTGCTACTTTCCACATTCTACATCCAACGTAGCAAGGTATAAGAATCGGATCGGTAGATCTTTTACTTTCCACCTTGCTACTTTCCACATTCTACATCCAACGTAGCAAGGTAAAAGAATCGGATCGGCAGTTCTTTTACTATGCCACCTTGCTACTTTGCTACTTTCCACATCGCTTTTCACTTTCTACATTCAACGCGCTATGCTACATTCCGTGCGGGAACGTGATGCACTTCATCAGTTGAGAGTACGGTATGTCTGCTTTTCGGATGTTGTATTTCGTGGTGCTGTGTGTGAGTGTGGTGACGGGATCGGCGGCGCAGCCGGTACTGAACTTCAAACGGATCAACATTCTCTGGCCGACGATAGAGCTGCATTTTGCAGTGTCGTGTAATGGCACACCTCAGTTTCCTCTCGATCCGGCCAACTACCGCGTGCGTGAAGAGGGTGTCGACATCACGAAGTTCACGGTGACATGCCCGGATCTGAACACACCGTGCCCGGCCTCCATCGCGGTGGCCTTTGATGCAAGTTCCTCGATGGTGGGAGCATGGAATACCGGTGCCAAAGAGGCGGGGCACGGATTTGTTCGCGCCCTCACTCCCGGCACCGATCAGTGCGCCGTGTTCTGGTATTCAGGCACCGTAACCATGGCGCAGGGCATGACCTCCGACACCACCCTCCTACACACCGCCATAGACGGACTCCCGGCCTCTGGAGGAGCAGCGGTATGGGACGGCATATACAACGCGGTACAGCACACCATCGCTGCAGGCGCTAATCCCTGCAGCGCGGTGATAGTGCTCTGTGACGGCGGCGACAACGCGAGCACCCACGATTTGTATGACTCGCAAGACCTGGCCATAAGAAATAGATTACGAATATTCACTATCGGATTAGGTACGACGGCTCCATCCGCAGCCTTGCAAAGTGCAGCAACGTCTACTGGCGGCCGCTATTACCAGGCACAATCCGCGGCTGAAGTCCCGGCCTTTCTTTCGGAGATTCTCGATCTGGTCCGACATGGCTGGACGGACTGTATGCTCTCGTACCAGGCCGTGTGTAAAGACGGCACGACGCGCAGAGTGGAATTATCAGTACTCGGGGTATGTAATGGGGAGGTCATGGTAGGCCGGTCTTACAAGGCCGCGCACGATACTTCGAGCTTTACATCGGTGAATATCGGCCTCGACAGTATCGACGCGATGGGTGGCTCGACTGTGACGCTTCCGTTGCGCCTTCTTGCACCGCTGCAGGGCGGTACGACCTTGCAGCCTGCCGTCTGTGCGCTCGAGGTCGACACCACTGTGGCAACCTTCATCGGTATACAAACTCCCCCCGGTTCACTGCTCGCCGGAGTGCCGACACAATGGTCGCGGATCGGAAACACACTCTACATCGAAACTTTGGGAAAAACAGAATTCTCCGGCCCGACAACGACAGATACGCTGGCCCTGCTGACCTTTGTCCTCAAGGATATCACCGCGACGGATACGGTACGTCTGACGTTGAACCTTCACGATTGGCACTTCACGAGCGGCTGCCTGCGGCCGATGCTGCAGAGCGGATTGATAACCATCGCCCGGCGCAAACCGGAATTGCGGTGTGAGCCCATGTATGTGCCTCCATTGAAATGGGACGCTGCCGCGGGCCGATACAGTCCCGAACCCCAGTTTTTCTCCGGCGCCATTTCCAACTCCGGAAGCCGCGAGGCCATCAACGCGTTTATGACCATCGGTTTCGATACACGTGATCTTGTGCTCGTGCAGCCGACGACAACCACCCAGCAGCTCACGCCGAAGGATGTGCCGCTCCGATCCACAGCGCAGGCGACGTGGGAAGTCGCTGTACGTCCGCGTCTCAAGGGCGACACGATCGGTATCTGCTACACCACGACATTCAACAATCATCTGCCGTTTCTCTGTTGTTACAAAGTCTGGATCCCCGCCGCACAACCACGGGTGAATCCTGCCGGACCTGTGTTCGTCTGCGCGGGCGACAGTGTGTTGCTGCAGGGCGCGCAGGGTTTTGCATCCATACACTGGTCCACCGGCGACACCACACCCACGCTGCGTGTACGAAGCGTGGGCATGTTCTGGTATCGCGTGACGGACTGGTATGGAAACACGGGCTATTCCGATACGGTGCAGGTGTTGTACCGCGCGCCGGTGATACCTGTGCTGGAACTTGCAGGCGCACTGACCCTGTGCGAGGGCTCCGTGGTGCCACTCCGCACAGTGGGGAAATACGTGTCATATGTCTGGTCCAACGGCGCGCGCGATTCCGTGGCCATGATTTCACAGCCCGGATCGTATTATGTGACTGTGGTGGACAGCAACGGCTGTGTCGGTCGATCGGACGCACTTCATATAACAACAGCCGCGGGCCCCCGGATTTCCGTCGGCGGTACGGCGAATGTCTGTTCGAATACCGAGGCCGTCTACTCCATGCCGCGCCGGTTGCGAACACGATATGCGTGGTCCGTCTTTGGTGGCGAGGTGCTTACAGGGCAGGGCAGTGACAGCGTGCGTGTGCGCTGGGGAAAGAATGGAGACGGGCTGGTCATCGGCGCTTTGAGCGACAGTGTTGCCGGATGTACGGCGTTCGATACCCTGCGTGTCCGGATAACGCGGCCTTCCCACCCGCAGATCCGTGTGCAGCCCTCCACCACAATCTGTGAAGGGGATTCGGTACTGCTTGAGACGGAGGAGGGATATGCCGCCTACCTGTGGTCCGACGGCAGCCGTACACGCAGCATCACCGTGCGGAAGGAGGGGCTCTATGCCGTGACAGTATCGGATGTTTCTGGTTGCAGCGCCCTGTCGGATTCGGTAGTGGTCCGGGTGGAGCAGCGTCCTCTGCCGGTGATAGCAGGTCCTCAGCGGGCCTGCAGGAGCGCTGAAACACAGTACGGCGTGCACGGAAACGCGGGTGCATCCGTACGATGGGACATACGCGGCGGCCTCATCGTGCGCGGGGCGTTCGATACGGTGGTGGTAATTCGATGGACCGCCACCGACACTGCACATGTGGGCGTCGATGTGACGCAGGGGCTCTGCACCGGCAGTGCCACACTGCCTGTACTGCTCGGGTCCAGCATCATTCCCGTGATCACCGTACACGGCTCGAGCACCCTGTGTGCGGGTGACACCGCCGTGCTGGATGCGGGTGACGGGTATACCGTGTACCGCTGGTCCACCGGTGCGCAGACACGCAGCATCGCGGTGACAGAGGCGGGAACCTACACCGTGAGCGTGGAAAGTACCGGCGGCTGCAGCGGGAGTTCCAATCCCGTAGTGGTACAGGTGCTGCCACGTCCTCCCGTGCCGCTCATCACACGCAGCGGCGATCGATTGAGCACACGCGAGGGGGCCGCGCGATACCAGTGGTATCACAACAACACGCCCATAGCGGGCTCCACAACGTACACACATCAGGCCGTCGCCACGGGTGTGTATCATGTGGCCGTCACCGACAGCAACGGGTGCAGCAGCGCTTCGGCGACATTTGATGTGGGCACGCTGGGAGTAGTCGAAATTGAGGGCGCGACGGACTTCGACGTGTACCCCGAACCCAGCCGTGGTGAATTCACCATCACATTCCCGCATCCGTTCGTACAACCGCTCACACTCACCCTGCGCGACATACTCGGCCGTATTGTACACACAGCCACGCTGGATCCAGGCGCCACCGGCCGCACACACACAGTTCGCCTCGGCAATCCCGTCGTCGGCGTGTATTACTTAGAAGCGCGGTCGGGACAGGCCGTACGGTTGCGGATGGTGCGGGTGGTCGAGTAGGCAGGGGGCACGTTGCTCGTGTCCACGTTACACGTGTCCATGTTGAAAGTAGCAAGGTAGCAAAGTAGCAAGGTAAAAGAATCGGAGCGACAGTTCTTTTACTTTCCACCTTGCTACTTTCCACACTGAACGTAGCAAAGTATCAAAGTAGCAAAGTTGCAAAGTAGCAAGGTAAAAAAATCGGAGCGGCAGGTCTTTTACTTTCCACCTTTCCACTTTCCACTTTCCACTTTCTACTTTCTACTTTCCACTTTCCACATTAGGACGATATCACCTCGCTTCGCCTCCCTGCTCGCGTCGTGAAAAGAACAGATGCGTGGCGCGTTCGCCGGCGATGCTGCGGTCGCAGGTGTAGCTGAGGGTGTGGAGGTCGAGTCCGGTGAAGAGGTGTTCGCCCGCGCCGAGCAGGGCGGGGCTCAAGGCGAGGTGCATGTCGTCCACCAGGCCGGCGTGCAGATACTGGCGCAGCGTGGCGACACCGCCGCCGAGGCGCACATCCTTGCCGCCCGCGGCGTCCTTCGCCTGTTCCAACGCCTCGTGAATGCCGCCGGTGACGAAGTGAAATACCGTGCCACCGGCCATGGTGATCGGCGCGCGGGCGTGGTGGGTCAGCACAAACACGGGCGTGTGGTACGGCGGATCGTCTCCCCACCAGCCCTTCCAGCTCTCATCGGGCCAGGGACCGCGGACGGGACCGAACATGTTGCGTCCCATAATCGACGCACCGATGCCCTCGAAGCCCTGCGCGGCGATGCCGTCATCGACGCCCGTCTCACCGTCAGCGTTGCCGAACATTGCCCGGAAGGTGCGCGTGGGAAAGAACCAGTGCATCATCTCCTGGCCCCGCACACCCAGGGGATGCGCGCGGTCCTGCGAGTGACCGGCGCCGTAGCCGTCGATGGAGATTGCAAAACTTCTGACAACAAGTCGTGACATGTCGGACCTTTCTCAGGTGGGGGATGGGGCGATGTAACACGTGAGCACGTTGGAAGTAGTAGAAAGTAGCAAAGTGGAAAGTGGAAAGTAGAAAGTAGAAAGTTGCAAGTAGAAAGTGGAAGGTGGAAAAGTGGCACGTCGCGGGGGAGCTCTTCAATTTTCCACCTTACGCTTTTTCACTTTCCACTTTGCCACTTTTCACATTCCACTATCAATGAGGGATGGTTTATGAAAAATAATTGCGTGATAGAGATTACGTACTTGACTTTGTCAAACATCCGTCTATTTTCACACGAAACACGCACCATCACCGCTGCACCACCGCTCTCCCATCCCATGTTCCTCCCCGCATCAGAAAAGAACAGCCACCGTCGGCGACCGGCATGCCGGACCGACGCGGGAGCGCGCACCCTGCACTTTCCATCCGCACATACCTAGCGCAGCCGATCGCTTTTGCCGGGAAGCGCCAGTAGAGTGACTTCCACGGCCTCGTCGCCAGCGTCGTTGTACCTCCCATTCCTTCTGATCCCGACCGCGCCAGCAGCATGCGCCGCAGGCGTCCCGGTCCACTGGGCTTCATATAGAGTGCAGTACCGTTTCAGGATTCTCATCATCCAACGGGAAGCCCATGTGGAAAAACAGTCGTCACGCGGTTCTGATACTGTCTCTCACCGGCGCGGTGCTGGTGCTCGTCTTCTTCACGACGGGCCTGCTGCGCCCGGAGAGTTTCGGCAAACACGGCCACTTTCGATGGAACGCGCTGCAAGAAATCCGCGCGCAGGGTGTGGCACTCGCGGGCACAAAAACCTGCATCGGTTGTCATAAGGACGTGTGGCTCCTTCACGAGAAGGATGCGCATTACAACGTCCCGTGCGTGGATTGTCACGGCGCAAACGCGCGGCATGTTGCCTATCACAGGCGCGATCCCGGCTCCGACACGATCTCCGCGACAGGAGCGCGCATGCCCCGCGAATACACGCTGGAGGGCTGTCTCTTCTGCCACCGCCAGTTGAAGGCGCGGCCGAAGGATTTTCCGCAGGTGGATCCCCGCGCGCATTACACCTTCCTGCATGTCAACGATCCAACAACACCGTGCATCGCGTGTCACAATCCGCACGAACCGATCTTTCTGCTGGTCGAGGCCCGCAAGGCCCGTCTGCACCCGGTCGTGTCGCGGTGCACCGACTGCCACGAGACGCAGCCCGCGGGCGATGTGACCGAGGTGGCGGATCATCCCACCATTTTCCAATGTCGCGACTGTCACGGCGACATCGTGCGTTCCTTCGCGCAGCGCCCGCACGCGGGGAAAGTCGAATGCCGCACCTGCCATCTTTTTCATCTCGAGAATGAGCGGGCGGGACGGATGTATAAAAATGGCAACGCCATGTTCTGTCTGCTCTGTCACGAAAAGAAATCCTTCAAGGATCCTGACAATCCACCGAAGATATCCTGGCCCGCACACATCGGGCGTATTCCGTACGTGGACGCGGTGGATCAGCGGCTGTGCCTGGAATGCCATCGCGATCACATTCACGCGATGCGCAGTACCACGGTTGGAAGTCCACACCCTGCCGAATGGCGCACGGGACACAGGGCCTTCCTGATGACCCGGTACTCCGGACGGCTTGCCGACGCGCGGTGTAGCGACTGCCACACGGCACCGTTCTGTGCTGACTGCCACAAGACGCCCATGCCGCATCCGCAGGGTTTCGGCGAGGCCCATTCCGACGAGGTAACGAAACGCGGGATGCCCGTGTGCAGGACCTGCCATACCAGGGATTACTGCGGCACCTGCCACGACGCGCCATGGTGAACCCGTACCACTTTACCGTCTCACCGCATTGCCCAGGAGGCGAGATATGAGCGAACAGAGAACAGAGGGTGACAGCACGATGGACCGGCGACATTTTGTTCGCCTGGCTTTGGTGAGCGGCGCCGGAGTGCTCGCGGGCAGTCTCACGGTATACAGCGCACTGCCGCGGAGCACCGAGGTGCGCAGCGAGCAAGACCTGCAGAACTTCGACTGGGGCTACCTGATCGACACAACACGCTGCATCGGCTGCGGCGCCTGCGTGCGCGCATGCAAAGCCGAGAACGACGTGCCCGACACCTACTTCCGTACCTGGGTTGAACGATTCGAGATCAACGCCGACGACGTTGTTTCGGTGGATTCGCCCGACGGCGCCATGTCGAGCTTCACATCAAGGGACGGGGAAGACGCGCGGATAGTGAAAGCCTTCTTTGTGCCGAAACTCTGCAATCATTGCAGGAACAGCGCGTGCACACAAGTGTGTCCCGTTGGGGCGACTTTCCACTCGCCCGACGGCGTCGTGTTGATCGACAAGGAGCACTGCCTTGGGTGCGGCTACTGCGTGCAGGCATGCCCGTACGGATGCCGGTATATCGATCATTCACGGGGTACAGCGGACAAGTGCACCTTCTGTTATCACCGCATCCATCGCGGCGAATCGCCCGCCTGTGTTATGGCGTGTCCGCGCGGCGCGCGTGTATTCGGCAACCTCAAGGATCCCGAGAGTCCCATAATCCGGACGTTGCACGAGAGGCGCTACGGTATTCTGAAACCCGACCTCGGGACCAATCCCAAGTGTTTTTATGTCGGACTCGACATGGAGGTGAAGTGATGGATGCCGGCGCGGGATACGTGTTCCCAAACGAATTACACGTCACATGGACGGTGATGATCGTATTGTACCCGTATATCACAGGCATGGTGGCAGGAGCGTTCATCGTCTCATCGTTCTACCATGTGTTCGGCATGGAGAAGTTGCGGCCTATCGCCAAATACGCGCTCGTGTCGTCGTTCGCGTTCCTTCTGTTCGCCACGGTGCCGTTGCTGAACCATCTCGGGAAGCCCGAACGGGCGTTCAACATCCTTGTAACTCCCAATTTCTCGTCCGCCATGAGCGGATTCGGTTTCATCTATCTGTTCTACATGATCATCGTGTTTCTCGAAATCTGGTTCAGCTATCGAGTCACATTCATCCGCCGGCACGAGGCGGCGCGCGGGCTTGCCCGGCGTTTGTATTCGGTGCTCCTGCTCGGACAGACGCGCGATACCGAGGAGACGCGCGTGGTGGATCGCAAACTCGTGGTCTTTCTCGGGGGTCTCGGTATTCCCGTGGCGTGTGTACTGCACGGGTACGTCGGCTTCCTTTTCGGATCCATCAAGGCGAATCTGTGGTGGTCCACGCCGCTGATGTTCATCATCTTTATTTTTTCGGCCATCGTGTCGGGGCTCGCGGTGCTGATATTCCTGTATCTCATCATCCATTGGACCCGAAAACTTCCGGTAGCACAGGACTCGATCGATCTCATGGCGAAGTGGCTGTGGGGATTTATGATCATCGCCGTGGTACTCGAATTGATGGAAATCCTTTCCATCTCGTACGAACGCACCGAGAAGTGGGCCATTCTTGAGACGCTGATCAACGGCAAGCTCCGTGTCTCGTATGTGTATCTCCAAATCGGTCTGTTTTCACTGGTGCCGTTTTTTCTGCTTTCGGTCACGACGCTGGCGAAGCGCCTCGACACGCGCGTGAGAAACATCCTGATCTGGCTCTCGTCGGGCATGTTGTTGCTGCAGGTGCTTTTTATGCGATGGAATGTGGTGATAGGCGGGCAACTGCTTTCGAAGAGCATGCGGGGATTCACGGAATATTTTCCGGGAATCTTCGACAAAGAAGGTCTGCTTGTTTCGTTTCTGTTGATCATCGCCCCGTTTCTGCTGCTCAGGGTTTTCGACCAACTGTTCCCATTCTTCCAGAGGCACGAGACCTAGCCGTTATGTGTGACCGGTCGCGCAAAAACCGCGTGACATCTCGTTCCGGATACGCGCAATCAACAGTCACAGCACCTGCAACAGTGTCAGTACCTGCATCAGCGTCAGCACTTGAATGCGCACGCACCTCACACCTCTTTCACGTCACAGAGTCAGGAGCACGGTGATGACATCAGCAGATACAACCGCCGGGTTGGAAAAAATTCTCACAACTCTCGAGGCGCTCAATCATCGAGTCGCCGAAGTCGAACAACGGTTACACGTAACGGCGGACGGGGACACGTCTGTTTCCGCAATCCCCGTGGAGCGTGAAACCGAGGACGAGGACCGATTGGAGTTTCGCATCGGACAATTCTGGTTGGCCCGCGCGGGCATCGTCATGTTGATCACCGGCTGCGTGTTTTTGCTGACCCTGCCGTACGGCACGTCGGCCACCGCATTGCCAAGTCTGATCGGCACCGTCATCTCGGCGACACTGTACGGCCTCGCGCGCATTTGGCGCACTTCGCTGCGGCAATTTGCGGGCTATCTGCTCGGCGGCGCGCTCGCCGTGTTTTATTTCTCGGTTTTGCGCCTCGGGCATTTCACCCCCGTCCCGCTTGTCAGCAGCACGGTGGTCGAGGTCATTCTGCTCCTCGGCGCCTCCACCCTGTGTTTGTATTTGGCATGGCGGTCGGAGTCGGTGTATCTCACCGCGCTGAGTCTTGGCTTCGGCTATGTCACGGCCATCGTGAGCGACGTCCCATACGTGCAACTCCCGCTCATTCTCTGCACCGCGGTTCTGTCGGTGTGGATTTCGACACGGCGCTGGATGACACTCATCTGGTTCCCGGCCATGTGCACGTACGGCGCACATTTTATGTGGTTCCTGGGCAATCCCGTCATGGGCCACCCGCTGCAGCTTGTGACCGGGGCCGAAACGAATCTGATCTTCGCCTTGGCGTACATCGTCGTGTTCGCGGTGGGCACGTTGTGGGCGAGGAAGGAGGAAGACGGATCGGAGATGCTCTTCGCCACCGCCTTTTCCTTCATGAATGCGGCGATGGGTTTCGGCATGTTTGTCATCATCGTCGAATTGGGTGCCGCCGTCGGCAAGGCGCCGTTGTATCTGGCCGCGTCCATAGTACTTCTGGGCCTTGCGGTGATGTTCTGGGTGCGGCGACGCAGCATGTACTCCACTTTCCATTACGCGATGAGCGGATTCATTGCGATGAGTTGCGGCATCATCCACGCCGAACCCGTGCCCGATCTGTTCCTCTGGCTCGCGCTGCAGGGCATCCTGGTGCTGTCCGTAGCGGTGTGGTTTCGTTCGCGCATTATTGTCGTGGCGAACTACATCATCTTCGTGATGATGTTTGTCGGGTATTTGATTGTCGCGGAGGGTGTGACCGGGATCGGAATGGTGTTCGGCATCACGGCACTGCTGAGTGCGCGCATTCTGAATTGGCAGCGCGACCGTCTCGAATTGAGAACCGATGTGATGCGCGGTTCGTACCTCGTCGCCGGCGCTGTGATCATCCCGTTGTCGTTGTATTCCATGCTCCCGGCGCAGTATGTGGCCATGTCCTGGCTGTGTGTCGCGGCCGCGTATTACGGATTGAGCAAGGTGCTGCGGAACAAGAAATACCGGGTGATGGCTCTCGCGACGCTGCTGGCCACCGTGGCGTATGTGCTGCTCTTCACGATGTCGGGCGTGTCGATCGAATATCGGGTGCTCCTGTTTGTGCTCGTCGGCCTGGTACTGCTCGTCATTTCCGCGCTGTATTTCCGGGCAGCGCAGAATTCTAACCATTCTATGGACACTACCGCACGACCTGACGCATAGCAGGAAGGGGTGTTTCATGCGGCTTTGCGGGCTCTCCCGCCATTGAAACCGAGGGTTGCACGGATGTGAATCATTTATTAATTTAGACTACGTCTAAATAGTGGCGGTAGTCCGATACGTTTCGAACGTGGCGGCGACATTCCCCACTGATTCACACTGCTCCGCACCTCCTCCCTCCGCATTGTATGACCCTCCGTACATCAACACCCCGCAACACCTGTCCGCGTTATTTTCGAAGCGCCTTTCGTCGTACGTATCGCGGCGTCGCTCATATGGCCGGCAATGCCATGTGCACGACCGACACACGTTGTCCCCTGTCGGTACGGGTTTGTCTGGCGGCAGCGCTCCTTATATTCCAGACACTCGCCGCGCGAGCTATGGGAGGCGACGAGCCGGCCGCGACTCCGCCACGACTCACCGGTGCAGCCCGTCTCAATTATTTTGGATATTCGTGGCAGACAGCCCCGCGGCTGCGGAATGCGCTCGTGTTCGAGGAATTGACGCTTGGACTCGAGTGGCAGAGCGATCCAAGAATCTCCTTCGTCTGCGAGATGGAAGTTCGCGGGGCAGGGGCCGTCTCGACTGCAGATGTGGTGACGGGAAGCGGAAACTCGGGAATCGTCGCCGGGAACACGGCGCAAGGGCCCTCGCTGGCGATCGGTGAAATCGCCGTCACCGTTCGCCCCGCGTCGTGGCTGCACCTACGCGCGGGACATCTTGTACTACCGTTTGGACTGCTTCCCGGGAGAGACAAACCGCTGGAATATGCGACCATTTCCCCGTCCGCAGTAGAAGAGAACCTTCTCCCCGGAACCTGGCACGAGATCGGCGTGTATGCCGCAGCCGATCTGGGGCAATTCACCGTGCACGGCGCGGTGGTGAGCGGCCTCGACGCAGCCGGATTCAGCAGCCACGCGTGGATCCGCGACGGTCATCAGAGCGGAACCGGCAGTGTCCACGCGGCGAGCCTTGCCTACGTGTGCCGCGCTGAATGCCATATCCACGACAACCTGTCGGCGGGACTGAGTGTGTACTACGGCAAGGCGGGGTCGAGCAAGTCGGCATTGGCGCATAATACTGCCATCGACGTGGGTATAGCGGAAGCTGATGCCGAGATACAGCACGGTCCGTTGCGCCTTCGAGCGCTGCTTCTGTATGGAACACTGGAACACGCCGAGTCCCTCGCGGATACACGGCAACCCGAGCCCACTGCTGACAACAGTGTACCGGGGCGTGCCGCGGCCGGCGCGTACTGTGAGGTCTCGTATGATGTGCTTCCACACCTTTGCACCGGCGGCGCGGAGGAGACCTCGCTGGCGCATGCGCTGCGCCTTTTTGCGCGTGGTGAATATTATGACAGTGTTTTCCGAAGCATGACAGTGGCGCCCGACGATCCGCGCTGGTCTCGCCACGAGTTTGCCGCGGGATGCGCGCTACAACTTCTCGATGCCGCAGTCGTCAAACTCGAATATCGCCTCCGTCGGCTCGGTCTCGATTCCCGCAACACCGAGAATACGTTTGGAGTGGGATTGGGAGTACAGTTCTGACACCATCGTGCCATGTAGTGTTATAAAAGGAGACATTACTCCTTTTCACCTCTTGCATTTGATAAAAAAATCCGTATGTTCGCGGAAACGTCGGTATTGTGCGGCGCAGAGGCGTCGTCAGGCGGGAAACTGATCGATACACACGGTGTGACACGGCCGTCCGAGGTCCGTTGCGGTGCGCAGGCGCGGCGGCGGAACAGGCAGCCCGGTACTTCTGTACAACTCTCGAGAGGAGGGAGTGTGGACCCCATGATTATCTTTGGTGTGACAGTGGTGATCTTCCTGCTGTCATGCTCGATGCTGGTTGCGTTTCTTGTGTCACAAAAGCGGATGAATCGGGAGAAGCAGCGCCTCGAGGCCGCCAGGGCGGAGAGGGACAGGCCGCGCGGTTCGTAGACGACATGCTCCGCAGGGAGCCAGTCTTCATCCATTTCTGCATCAGGGAAGAAAAAAGCAGTTGCCGCTGGGTACGCGCTCCAGTACCTTCAATCCGTACCTTCTATCCGGATCAGCTTGGTGTGTGCCATGACACGTTTCATCGGGACCCTGGTATTCCTCGTGTTTTCCCTCGGCGTTCTGCGTGCCGAATCTCACACCCCGTACAAAGCTCTGGCGCGTATGCCGGTGAAGGAAGTGACGGTGTTCAAGGACGGCCACGCCTTCATGCTGCACAGCGGCAGGATGCCCGTGGACGACAAGGGCAACGTGGTGATGGACTATCTGCCCAATCCGGTGATCGGCACGTTCTGGCCCTTCTCCTCCGACAGCAGGGCCGCACTTTCGTCGGTTACAGCGAGCAGGCGCACGGTGCTGGTGGACCGTACCGCGCTGCAGCTCCGGGAACTGATCGAAGCAAACATCGGCGCCGAGGTGCTCGTGACCGAGACGGGTACACCCGCACCCACGCCATACAGGGCCACCATCATCGACGTGCCCGCGCAGAGCAGCGACGAACTTGAAGCGGCCGACGAGCCGTATTCCGGCGAGAAACTGACACGAAAAAGCGACATCGTGCTGCTAAAAACCAGCGGCGGCGTGAAGGCCGTACACATGGACCACATCCAGGACGTAAGTTTCACGGGCTCGTATAAGAAGGTGCTGCCGCGGGAAGAACTCCGCAATCTGCTCACATTACAACTCGACTGGGCCGGTGGCACAGTGCAGAAAGAGGCCAACGTCGGCCTGTTGTATCTGCAGCGCGGCATCCGGTGGATACCGCAGTACAAGGTGGTCATCGACGGGAAAGGGCAGGCACTGGTCACACTGCAGGCCACGCTGATCAACGAGATCGCCGATCTGCAGGACGTGACCGCACACCTTGTGATCGGTGTGCCGAACTTTGTGTTCAAGTCCACCAACGATCCCATCTCGCTGCAGCAGGCCGTGGCGCAGCTTTCGAGTCATTTCCGCCAGGAGTCGGAAACCGGCTACGGATTCTCGAACGCCCTCATGACACAGCAGGCCATGCCGATGGACGATATGCGGCGCAGGGATGGCGACGGTGGACGGGGTCCGGTGGATCTGGGTCCGGAGGTGGCGGAGTCCGGGAAAAACGAGGACCTCTACGTCTTCACCATCAAACACGTGACACTCGGAAAAGGGCAGCGGATGGTGTTTCCGATCGGCGAGTTCACGTTGAAGTACAAGGACGTGTACACCCTCGACATCCCCTTCGCACCACCGATGGAAGTGTGGCGTAATCTCGACGGCGGCAGGCAGGGTGAACTCGCCTCGCTGTTGAACGCGCCCAAGGTGCGGCACAAAATCCGGCTCTTCAACACAAGCGAGTATCCGCTGACCACCGCGCCGGCGTTGATCTTGCGCGACTCGCGTCTGCTTGCCCAGGGACTGATGACCTACGCAGCGGCGGGCGACAACACCGATCTCGAAATCACCATGGCGCTCGACATCCGCGTGAAAAAATCCGACAACGAGACGCGGCGAGTGCCGAACGCCTCCACCTTCCAGGGCGACCAATACGGGCGTGTGGATCTCGCGGGCAGTATCACACTCACGAGTTACCGCGACGACGCGGTGGAAGTGGAGGTGACACGGCATGTACTCGGCAATGTGGAGAGCGCGGGCAACAAGGGCAGGATCGAAATGGTGAACGTGTTCGAGGATGTATCCTACTCGAGCGGCCGCGGACCCATGCCCGCCTGGTGGGGCTGGTTCTCCTGGCCATGGTGGTGGCATCACTTCAACGGCGTGGGCCGCATAACCTGGACGGTATCACTTACCCCACAAAAACCGATGGAGCTGGGTTATACATGGAATTATTTCTGGAGATAATAATTGGTGAAGGGGTGAAGGGGTCAAGGGTAAAGAGGTAAAGGGAGAGAAGGTGGCTGCCGCTCTACTTTGCTGCTTTGCCACATCTCTACATCACGACAAAGCAACTGTGCCACCTTGCTACTTTATTACGGTGCAACCGGCCTACCCGCACTCCGTGGTTAAAACCGACGCCAAAAAAAATAAGGGCCAAGAACTAACCTCCCTGATTTTCTTGGTCCTTATCTATGTACCGAACGCCCTAGTCTCACATATACCGCCCTCCGTGACGGGTACAACATGAAGTTCGGTGCTGCTCAAAGATGGCATATGGAAGAGCGAATGGAAATACGTGGTACTACGTGTTTTTCCACATAATTTTCAGGGGTGACTCTAGGGCTGAAAAACAGCGTAATCTCGAATTTGCAGCAAAAAGGCGCCCCGGGAGTGGATTCCGGGGCGCCTTTGTCCGCTGCAGGAGCGGATCTTTAAATCGACGGGTTCAGCCCATAAAAAAGATCAGCCAGACGAGAATCAGAATGGGGAGCAGAACGGGAAGGGAGAAACGCACCATAAAGCCGAAAAACGACGGAACACGGGCGCCGTTCTGTTCGGCGATCGCCTTCACCATAAAGTTCGGCGCGTTGCCGATATAGGTCATCGCGCCAAAAAACACCGCCGCGACACTGATGGCGGTGATATGAATGCTATGCACCGCGAGCAGGTAGGCGATTTGAATTGTTGCGGCGGACGGCGCCGCGGCGCCATTCACAACACCGAAGCGGCTCTGAAGCATCGCGACGGTCTTCTGAATCTCCATCGGATACTGCGCAAGCTGCGCCGGTGTGGGAGCGGCGAAAATGGATTGTATCGCGGCGATGGACTCCGGCGCGACGAACAGCCCCACGGCGGCGCTGAGGAAATTGAGATAGGTGGGCGCGTTATCCAGCACTGCCGACAGCGTCCCCGTGCCCCAGTAGAACGATGCGGGTGAATGAATGCCGAGTGTGGTCGCATGAAGTTCCAGCCATTGCAGCGCCGGAACCATCGTGGCAAAAAGTCCGAGGAAAAGGAAGCCGACCTCCTTCACGGGATGGAAGTTGAAGCCGTTCGCCGCATGGATGTGGCGCCTGGTGGTGTAGAAAGATCCGGCCGCCGCGAGAATCATGATCAGTTCGCGCAGGAAGGGCGGATTCTGAATAAAGACAGCGACAAGAATCACAAGCAGGAAGCCGAGATTGTGCAGACCCTCGACTGCCACCGACTCGCCGAGCGCGGACTTTTCGTCTCGCACGTGTTTCGGAACCTTGTGATAGAAGCGGGAATCGATCACATAAAACACCGCGAGCAGCAGTCCCGTCGCGAGCAGCCACATCGGCCAGAGGTGTTCCGTCACCCAGAAAAAGGGGATGCCCTTCAGGTAGCCGAGGAAGAGCGGAGGATCACCGATGGGTGTAAGAGCGCCGCCGATATTGCTGACGAGAAAAATAAAAAACACCACATGGTAGGGATGCATGCGGTACTTGTTGTTGCGCAGCCATGGTCGGATCAGAATCATGGATGCGCCCGTGGTGCCGACAAAATTCGAGATCAGCGCGCCGAAGAGAAGCAGGAGAACGTTCGACACGGGAGTGGAATAGCCCCGCAGGCGAATAAACACGCCGCCGGAGACCACAAAGAGCGAGCCGACCAGACTGAGAAAGCCCACATACTCGATGCCCGAATGAATGATGGCTGTTGTGTCCTTCAGCAGAAACAGATAATACGACACGGTGATGGCGCCCAGCGTACAGGCCACGTGCGGGTAGTATTTCTCCCACCAGTGTTTCGCGAGGAAGGGCATGAGTGCGATCGCGAGCAGCAGAACCACGAAGGGGAGGATCATCCAGGGCGATGGCTCGCTCGTGCTTCCGTCCGCCGCGAGCCCCGTGCCAGAGAACACCGTGGTGAAAAGAATGATGGATGTCAGCAGGGTGCGGGTTTTCATTGGAAGTATCCGGCTGTGTCCCGCTGAAGATACGATATGAGACCGTCGGAGTCCATGTGGACGGGGGACGGGGGACGGGGGACGAGGGACGGGGGACGGGG
>JACRFB010000056.1 GCA_016218045.1 Ignavibacteriota bacterium | reverse complement strand
TACGACGGTTTAGCAAACCGTTGGTTTCAGCCACTCACCCACCCCTCCGGGTGTCGAATCGCGAATGGCGAAGACGCAATGTAGCAAACGCGGCGGGTTGGTGCAAATGGGCTAGAGCGACGGCTGCCAGACGTACACGCCGGCCTTGTTGATGTAGCCGTACTTGTACTCGCTGCCGCTCTGCACGATGACGTACGCGAGTCCCTGCGTAAATGCATAGGTGCGGAAGTACTGCGGCTGTATCACCATGGCGCCCGTCTTGTCGATATAGCCGTAGAGCCCGTTCTTTTTCACGGGACAGAGTCCCTCGTAGAAAAAGCCCGCATCTTCGAACTGCGGTGTTATTACCATGGTGCCGCTCTTATCAACGAAGCCGATCTTGCCGTTGGATTTTACTCCGCCCAGGCCGTCGGCAAACATCGCCCACTCGTCGTCGCCGGTTTCGTACTGCAGCGGGATCACCACCGTGCCGCTGGTATTGATGTAGCCCGCCTTGCCATTTTGCACGACGAAGGCAAGTCCTTCGCTGAACGGCATCACGGCCTCGTATACTGCAGGTATGACCATGGTGCCGGACGTGTTGATGCAGCCCCATTTCGCGCCGGATTTTACCGAAGCGAGTCCGCCCACAAAGGGTGAAGCGTCATCGTATGTAAACGCGATCTTTGTCACGCCGGTCTTGTCGATAAAGCCCCACTTCTGTCCGTCGAGTGTCACGGCCGCAAGGCCCTCGGTGAAGATACGTGCGCTCGAATACTGCAGCGGTAAAGCCACTGTGCCGGACTTCGTGATATAGCCGTATTTGCCGAGGCGCACCGCCGCGAGTCCATCATAGAACTGGCTGCCCAATTCGTATGCCGGCTGTATGACAAGTTTACCCGTGTTGTCGACATACCCCACCTTGCCCTGCGCTCGTATGCAGGCCATGGTGATGTCGTTCCCCACTTTCAAGGCGTGAGACATTGCATCGACGTAGCCGCCGGCAAACTCGTACACGGGTGTCACGACAACTTTTCCCGTATTGTCGATATACCCGTCCTTGCCACCCTGTTTCACCGGGTACAGTATCGACGTTGTGTTGTTCGGATTTGTCGTGGAATCGTCGTCGTCGCAGCCGAGACCGAGGACAAGAGACGCGCTGAGCAGAACGCGGAACACCAAACGGGACGACATCGGGAAACTCCTTCTGCGGGTGAGTGCGGCGGCGGCCTCCTCCGGCGCGTCGCGCGCGAGATTCCTGTATACGTATTACGGGAAACCTACGAAGAAAATATCAGACTTTGTAGTCCCGATTCACCACTCTATCACCCTCCAGCCGAGACGCACCTGCAGGGCGAGAACGGCGTCCTCGAACTGCGTGGCGCCATACCACGAGAGTTCGGCGGAGGCGAAGAAACGCTGCGAGAGAGGAACGGACCAGGCGGCGGCGAACATCCAGCCCTGACTCAATTCGTCGACGTCGACAACGGTGCCGAAGGAGTCGGTGTGCGAGTTCACAAGATACGCGCCCGCACCGCCGAAGAGTTCGACTCCATGCCACACCTGCATCGAGAAGACCAGCAGCATCGGCACTGCCGAGAGCGAGAGGCGCGCGTCGGTGCTGCCGAAGCCGGTCTCGACGTCGGTGAGTGTGTAGGAGTAAAACGAAGTCCACCCGCTTTCCAGGCCCACACGCAGGCGGTGATCGGGATGCCACATCAACCGGAGTGAGGTCATGGGTCCGCCGCGTGTCACCTCGGCGTTCATGGGCAGCGGCATGAGGTAGCGCGACCAGCCGCCCCCCGCCGACAGCACAAGTGCAAACGGTTTTTCGTCCGCAACCCGCTGCGCCCGCGTCACTCCCGGCGTGCAGAACAGCAGCGCCGCGAGCAACGCCGCGGGGAGTGCGAAGGCGGGACGTTTACTGCGCATAGTAGTGATAGGCGACGAGCGATGGATAGTTTGTGAGTATGCCGTCGAAGCGGCCGTCGCGCACAAACTGGCGTATGTAGCCGCTGACGTCGAGCGTCCAGACGAAGGCGCGGCGGCCTTCGGCCTGCAGCGCCTCGACCTCGGCATTCTGCGTGCCGAGCGTCCAGCGCGGCGCCCACACTGCAGCGTTTGTGCGGCGCACATCGTCCGGATCGAGTTCGCAGAGAGCGGGCGCCTGCCGGTAATCCGCGAGCGCGAGAAATTCATTGACCTTGTCTTCGTCGGGCAGTCCGATCAGGATGCGGAGATCACGCCCGAGCGCCGCGGCGCTGTCGTGATAGAGGCGCTGCGCGATACGCAGCGTGCTGATGGGCATCGAGGGTTTGCTGTCGAGCCAGACAAATTTCAGATTGGTTTCGTGCAGGATGGTGCTGAGCATACGGCGCAGCGAGGGGATGCGTTCGCCGTTGATGAGCCGCACGAAGGTCTCGAGCTGCGCAAAGGTGTAGGATCCGACGGTGCCGACCAGGCCGCTGCGCTGATTCAGCCGCAGATTCAGATATTCGTCGTGATAGATGACGGGCACACCGTCGGCCGTGAGTTGCACATCGATTTCGACACCCGTGGATCCGTAGAATTCGGCGAGGCGGACCAGCTCGACCGTGTTTTCCGAGGCGGGCAGGCGGTCGGAATTGCGGCCGCCCGCGCGATGCGCGATGATGTGGAAGGGACGCGGTCCGGCATACAGCGGCCGTTTGTAGACGAGACGCAACGGACGTTTCTGCGGGCCGTCGGGCGTGCTGAACGTGCCCTGCAACACGAGTGATCCGTCGGTCAGACTGTCACTGCGCAGCACCGCGCCGATGCCGTCGGCCGGTCCGCATTGCAGCGTGACAACACCCGTTTCCGTATTTGTCAGCGTGCGCCACGACCCCGCGCACAGCAGGGACGAATCGCGCAGGCCGGTCGCAAAAAACGCGACACCCGCCGATCGTTCCCAGAACAGCGACAGTGTTGTTCCCGTCCATTTGAGCACCACCTGCGGACCGAAGATCACGTTGCCGTCGGTCACGGTGTACACACCTTCGAGCTTGTCGCGGTACACTTTCGGCACATTGACCGCGCCTACCAGTATCGTCTGCGCATCCGCATCCGGAACCACCACCCGTCCATCCTCCGAACACGCGGAGACAAGGAGCACACCGAGAAGGAACACCGCGGCCAGCCGGCGTCGACGGAATACGATTCGCATCTTCAACACCCGTTGTTCCGCGGGATCCGTGTGTTCCGTGTGGAAATTTTTCCTGCCGCCCGAATACACGCTCACAGCATCACCCCGAAGATCAATTCCGAAAAGAGCAGGCGGCGGTTGAAGGTCGAGAAGGCGAACCAGGTCTGCGGATGAAATTGTGTCAAGGCGACACGCGCCCCGAGCAGCACATGCGTCCGCTTCCAGAAGGGCTGTTCGATCACACCTGAAAGAGCCCAGCCGGCGGACACATTCTTTGTGCTCCCGAGCTGATTCTCTCCGGCGTATGTACGCAGGGCGAGCACGAGCATAAGCTCGGCCTTCACCGTAAAGCGCACATCGCCCGCGTCGAGTCCGATGGCGATGTTCGGCGCATTAAGCCAGGCCTGCATGGAATTATCGAAACCGTCGACGGTCATGAATCCGAAGCAGAATGCCGACTCGTCGCCCACTGCTGCCGCGAAGGGTCCGACATCAACAGACCATCGTGCACCGAGGTGCGCGGAATTTGTGAGCACCTGCACAAGCGCGCGGCCCGTGAGCGAGAAGTTCCAGGGCAGTCCGTACACCGCATTGAGGTCCAGCGCGGGCGCCTTGTTCAATTCCTCCTCGGCGATATCGCGCGGCACCGTCAGCAGCGAGAGTCCTATTGCCGCGTCGCCCGTCCATGCCGCGCGCGTCTGAGGCGCATAGATCGAGGGCGCCCGCAGTCCATCCTGCGCGAGGGCGGTGCCCGCGGCGAGTACCAGGAGCACAGTGATCAGTGGTCGTGACAAGGGGAGCATGGCGGAATATACAAAGGCCGGGCGATACGTGCCGCTGCATCACAACGGCTCGCGCGGCGCGCGCTACCGCGCGAGACGGTCGCCTTCCCGCGCGCGGGGTTCGGGCACGTGCCGACGTGCCGCGATGACGGCGATCTCCGCCATTGCGAAGAGTCCGTTGAGCAGTATGAGGAAAGCGACGAGCAGAAGGTGGAGGGACATGATTCCGAATGTAGGAAAAAAAAAAGCCGTTCCCACGGGAACGGCTCATGTCTTGTGGACCGCGGTTTTTACAGAAGACCCGCTTTTGCGAGCACGGCGCGCGCGCCCTTCTTGTTGACGGTCTTCAGTGCGCGGGCGGTGATACGCACCGTCACGAACCGCTTCTCCTCGGGGATGTAGATGCGCTTGCTCTGCAGATTCGGGAGCTGGCGGCGCTTCGTGCGGTTGTGCGCGTGTGACACGTGGTTGCCCACGAGCGGCTTTTTACCGGTGACCTGGCATGTACGGGACATGGCTGTATTCCTCTTCCTACGTGACTGCTGTTTATTTGAGGCCTTCGCCGACGAACGGCAGGAACGCCATGTAACGGGCGCGCTTGATCGCTTCGACCACAACGCGCTGATTTTTTGCGGACAGGCCGGTCAGACGACGGGGAAGAATCTTTCCCTGATCGTTCGTGAAGCGCTCGAGGAATTTCGATTCCTTGTAATCGAGAAAGATCGCGTCTTTTCCGTGAAACGGATCCGGACGGCGTTTCGCGATGGCGTTCGGGCGGCGGCGAGGCGGACGTCTGTGGGCAATCATGCTGTCACTTCCTTGGTTTTCTGCTTTGCGGCGTTGAATCCGGCATAGCGTCTGTTATACTTCTCGACACGACCGGCCGAATCGATGATCTTCTGCTTCCCCGTGAAGAACGGATGGCACTCGGAGCAGATTTCGACCTTGAGCGTCTGACGTGTGGAACGCGTCACGAAGTGTGCGCCGCAGCTACAATGCACTTCGCACGTGTAATATCGGGGGTGGAGATTCTCTTTCATGGGTCGGCCTTAGAATTTCATGGTCTCGATGTCTTTCGGATCCTTGACCTTCACCATCTTCTCGCGGAACTTCCAACCGCCGCTTTCCGCGTCGTATTGGGAGACAATGCATTTGAACGAGGTGAATTCGCTCTTGGATTTCGATTTCGATTTGTCAGCAAATGACTGTTGTTTCGCCATGGTCTTCTCGTATCACTGTCGATTCTTTGTTTCAATCTTCCAAAGAGAGACAAATGTAACGGTTTGTTCGATACGAGTCAAATCTTTTGTACGAATCTTGTTGGTAGATGGGTAGATGGTAGGCGGCGGAGGTGGTGGGGTCTACTGAGAGTGTGTGAGGAGACAGGATGAAGGAGACAGGAAACGGGGCTGGGATAGTAGATGGTAGGTGGGTAGATGGGTAGCGGCTGGTTTTGTAGATTACGGACGAGTTTCTTCCAATCATGGAAAGCGGAGTTGGCATGGCTGACAGTGTCGTTATCTCGTCGATCGATTCGATTCTTTTGATATCGTTGAACCGTCCGGAGAAGCGCAACGCGCTCGATGCGGACATGGTGCGCGAGCTGCAGTCAGCGCTGGACGAGGGCGCGCGTGACGACGCGGTGCGTGTCATGGTACTGATGTCGGAAGGAGAGGCGTTCTGCGCGGGGGCGGATCTTGCGTATCTGACCGCGCTCGGAGAGGCCTCGACGCTGGAAAACGCCGCCGATTCGCTGCAACTGATGGAGATGATGTATGCACTGCGCACCTTTCCGAAACCGGTGATAGCAAAAGTGCAGGGACCCGCCCTTGCGGGAGGGTGCGGACTCGCCATCGCCTGCGACATTGTCGTGGCGTCGGAGAACGCGAGCTTCGGCTTCCCCGAGGTGCGTATCGGCTTTGTGCCCGCCATCGTCATGAAACTGCTCACGGATCGCGTCGGAACGGGGATCGCGCGCGAGTTGCTGCTGCGCGGCAACGCCGTGGATGCCGACACGGCGCAACAGCTCGGACTCGTCAACTACGTCGTCGATCCCGACGACCTCAACTCGTCGGTCGAACGTCTCGCCTTCGAGTTCGCGCAGAAGGTATCGCCGCAGGCCGTGCGCATGACCAAACAACTGCTGCTCGAAACATCATCCATGGACCTCGCCGGCGCCATGCGCCACGCCGCCGCGTGGAACGCCATCGCCCGCAGCTCCGACGACTTCCGCACCGGCCTCGGCGCGTTTCTCGGGAAACAAAAAATTCACTGGTGATGAAGACGTGACACGTTTCCACGTTACACGTTACCACGTTACACGTTACACGTTTCCACGTTACACGTTTCCACGTTACACGTTGCCACGTTACACGTTGCCACGTTACACGTTTCCACGTTACACGTTTCCACGTTACACGTTACCACGTTACCACGTTACACGTTTCCACGTTACACGTGAACACGTAGCAAGGTAGCAAAGTAGAAAGGTCGCGACGCGAACGCTGTCCCGCTCTCCCGCGTCCCGCTCTCCCGCTCTCCCGCTGTCCCGCTCTCCCGCTGTCCCGCTCTCCCGCTGTCCCGCTCTCCCGCTGTCCTGCTAGACCATGCCGGACTGTTTCCGCAGGTACCATTCGGCGGCGAAGAGAAGGACGGCCGCGGCGAGGAGCCATGCGAGATTCCAGAGCTGTATGTCCGATTTAATGTCGCGCAGGCGCGGGACAAAGGCCGGGTCGGCGGAGATGGCCGCCGGGAGGGCGCGCGCATCGGCGGCGGAGAAGTAGCGGCCCCTGCTGCGCGAGGCAATTTGGCGGAGCAGTGTGCTGTTGAGCCGCGTGTCGAGATATTCGAGCGCCGTTTCACCGACGGTGAAACGTCCCTCGTCGGTGCCGAGCTGCGCTCCCTCGCGCCGCGCGCTGCCGGTGAAGCTGTACTCCCCTTCCCGCGCGCCGTCGAAGTCGCCGCTGTAGCGGCCTGAACCAAGCGGTCCGAGCGCAAGCTCGCGCACGCCGCCGGGTCCCCTCACGGTCACCGTCACTTCGGCGTCGTCCACCGGCTCGTTGCTTTCGTTGTACACCTGCGCGGCCAGCGCGATGTTGTCGCCGCTGTCGAAAAACTCCTTCACAGGGCGGATGCGCACACGTTTGTTGTCGTCCCGTGTCGTAAGCCAGCGGACGCTGTTGGCGACGAGCAGCTCGGGCAGTGCGCCGCCCAGCACGTCGTCGGCGAGCTGCCAGCGCCATAAGCCGTAGCCGGTGAACGCGAGCACTTTGCTGCGGTTCAGCGAACGCGAAACGAGCAGCGGCTCGTTGAACGCCACGGTGTTGATGCGCATGGTCGCGAGCGTGCGCGCGCCGGGGCGGGCCTTCAGACTCGATTCCGTGCGGAAGAGCGGCGGCAGTTTCGGCCAGCTCTCGGTGGGAATGCCCGACGAGACCACCGGATCGAGACGCGCATCGCGCGCCAGTTCAAAAAAGACTTGTGTCTCCTCTTTTCGCGTCTGCACCACATCAAAAGGCAGCCACGCGTCGAGCACACTCTTGAGTTTCGCAAAATCCAGATCGCGGCTCGGGACGAGCAGCAGCGGCACGGCGCGTTTCTCGATCGCCTCGCGCACAAATCGCAGTTGCTCGTTGCCGGACTGCGGAAGCGGATACCCCGCAAGCACAATTGCGTCGGCATCGGCGAAGGACTGCTGCGTCGGCGCGTTTCCGTACCACGACGCGCCCTGCTTCTGCACGTACGACACCACCTCGGCGTTTTTATCGCGGCGGAACGCCTGCTCGAGGAAAGACACGTCGGGACTCGGCGCGCCCGCCACCAGCACGATCTTCATCTTGCTCTTTAAAATCTTGATGAACGATGTTGCGCGATTGTTCTTGGTGGTGCTCTCGCCGGGAAGAGTGGTGACCGCAACGGTCAGTTTTTTCACGCCGTCGGATTTCGGCACATACTGGAATTGGATCTGCTGCTCTGTGCCCGCGGCCAGGCGCACTTCCTTGCCCCCGACCGTCGAGGTCCCGTCGGACAGTGTCACACGCACTGTCTCATCGCCGTATCCCGCGCTACGGAGCCACACATCGACCGGTATGCTGCTCTCGACATATCCGATGGCGTTCACGAGCATCCGCGAAACAAGCAGATCCTTCTTCTCCGTCGAGTCGCCCACGCCGATCACGTACACTGGCAGGCCGAGCGCCTCGGCCGCGTGCAGCGGATTGCGCCCGTTTGTCACCACACCATCGGTCACGAGCACCACGGCGCGGAGATTTTTCTCGACAAGGTCGCGCTGCACCTGCTGCAGGGCGAGGGCGATGTCGGTCTCGCCGCCCGCAAAGGTGAGCGAATCGGGATGCAGCGCCTGCAGCGGCGAGGGCCGTCCGGCAAAGAGGTAAGGCGAGACATCGCCGACGCCGGAGAGTCCGCCTATTGCGTCGGAGGCGACAAGCGCGCGCACCACAGCGGCGCGCTCGCTCTCGCCGTCGCGCACGGTGAGCGAACGCGAATTGTCCACAAGCACCGCGATGCGCGGCGCCACCGTCTCCTCGCTGCGGAGGTTCAGCACGGGTTCGAAGATCAGGAACAGCAGCAGCGATAGCGCGGTTGCGCGCAGGGCCACAAGCACCACACGCCTGCGCGGATCTATCTCGGGCACCGTGTGCCGATACACAAAGATGCTGATGCCAACTGCCGCCAGCACCAGGACGACAAGCAGCGCTAGACTTGCCCCGAAGGACAGCGCGAAAGACGACATCGCGAGTGTGTACACGCGGACGGCCTGCCTTCTTCCTCAGCGCGTGATCAAGAGCGACCGCGACAGGAACATGTCGCCGGAACGGAGAGAATAGAAATACAGCCCCGACGACAACGCCGAGGGTGCAAACGGAACGCTGTACATGCCGGGCGCGCGCCATCCGTCGGCCACCGTCGCGAGACGGCGTCCAAGCATGTCGTACACCTCGATGGTGACGGACGCGCCGGGGGCGGGCACGCCGAACCGTATCACCGCCGCGCCGGAGCGCGACACGATCGGATTCGGATACGAGGCATCCAGCGTGAACGATTTCAAAAAGATGTGCTCCGCACCCGCGGCACGCTGTTCGCCCACGCGGAAGCTGTGACGGTTGGCCGGAGCACCGTACGGGCTGCTGCGCCGCTCGCGGCTGTCGTAGGCCGTGATGTCGAACTTCACGATCTGATCCGCCGGCAGCGCGGGAAGGTCGGCCACATAGAGGCCGGAACCGCTGCCGAGTCCGGCGTAAGACGTGTTCAGCGACATGGTAAGCGGGGTGGACGCGCCGTCGTGTACCGAATAATTGAGCGTGACCGACGACACATCGACGGGATTCGGGGAGAGTACATAGGCGGCGATGCGGTGCCGCGCGCCGTCCCAGAAAATCTTCGGGTTGGTGCTGATGACCATGCCGTGATACAGCAGCGCGCGCCAGGCATCGAGACGGCCCCAGCCGCGCGAGTTGTCGGGCGCGGTGGCATTGTCGGCCGTGCTGCGCATCGACTCGCGCACCTGCAGCGGCGTGAGTTCGGGGCGCGCGGAGCGCACAAGCGCCG
Organism: Ignavibacteriota bacterium; assembly: GCA_016218045.1. NCBI lineage: Bacteria > Pseudomonadati > Ignavibacteriota > Ignavibacteriota bacterium. The sequence continues at coordinate 112,225 of JACRFB010000056.1, read as the reverse complement.
CAACTCCCGAGGCAAGCGGGGTCGCGAGCGATGTGCCGTTGGCGCGTGTATAGGTGCTGTCGCCGTTCTTGGTGGCGCAATAGACGGCGACACCCGGTGCAACAAAGTCGGGCTTCGTGCGTCCGTCGTTTGTGGGACCGTTGGAACTAAAACTCGCGACGGCGTTCTGGAAGTTGATTGCGCCGATCGAGAGAATGCTGTCGGCGTCCGACGGCGCGATGAGGGTGCCTGTGAAATTTCCCTCGTTGCCCATCGCCGTGCTGATGACGACGCCGAGGCGCGCAGCGCGCGCGGCGGCGCGCGACGTGGTCGCGGTCTTTCCGTCGAAGTCGCCCTGGTCGTAATGGTATCCGGTGCTGTCGTCAAAAGTTGCATACCCGAGCGAGGAACTGACCACGGCGGCGCCTTTCGACTCGAGCCACTCGACACCCGCCACCCAGTTGTCCTCTTCGACGGGAATTTCCATGTCGTGGATTTCTGTCTTCGCAAGATAAAACGAGGCGTTGAATGCGGGGCCGATGGTCGTGCCAGGGAGGAATGCCGCAAGCGTCGAGAAGGTGACGGTGCCATGGCTGTCCTGGCTCCACGTGTCGCCGTCCTGATTCTCGGTCACCGTGTCCTTCTGGATAAAATCGTATTCGCCCAGCACACGCGTGTTGCGCATCGCGACATGTGTGCGCCAGCGATAGCCGTCGTCGACCATGCCCACAAGTATGCCCGTGCCGTCGATCCACACGTCATGCACCGCGGGCACGTTGATGACCTCGAGTTGTGTCAGAGCGTTGCCGTAATCGAAGCCGTAGCTGCGCGGAAGCGGTGAATCCAGGACCCCGGACGATTTTGTCATCGCCGTCTCCGACGCGTCGCGCCTCCAGCGACGCACGTTTTCGACGCGCGCCACAAAGGGCAGACGCGCAATCTCGCGGGCCTGCGTTTCGGTACACGACACACTCGCGGCGTTGAACCAGCGCGAGGTGACCCGCAGCGCTGCGCCCGCGCGCTCGAGAGCGCGCAGATAGGGTTCATGAACGGGCAGGTCCTCGATGTCGAGCAGCGCGGCTACGGTGGCGGGAGCCGCGGCCTTGGTCAGGACCGATCCCGGCGGCACGGCGATACCTCGCGCGCGCGCGCGGCGTTCGAGCGCGTCCTGCGACAGTCCCAGCGCGCCCGGATTGGCAGCGGCCAGGCGGACGGCTGCGCTGGGCCCCTTGTCGGTGAAATACACCCACCGCGCGGAGCGCTGTGCGGAGGCCCCGGCGGCGAGCAGCAACGCCGCGCACGCGGCGTTCAGGATAATGCGCGATGCAGTCATGGCGCCTCTTCCAGCGTTCAGGATGCGGACAACAGTTTATCGACGATTTCGACGGTGGTGACACCCTCGGCCTCGGCGCTGAAATTTGTCACAAGCCGGTGTCGCAGCACGGGACGCGCGACCACGCGCACGTCGTCGATGTCGGGCGTCGGACGTCCGGTCATGATCGCGCGCGCCTTCGCACCGAGGATCAGATACTGCGACGCGCGAGGACCCGCGCCCCATCGTATCCACTCGCGGATGAACTGCGGCGCGGAGGGCGACTTCGGGCGCGTGCGCATGGCAAGCTCCACCGCAAAAGAGATCACGTTGTCCGAAACCGGGACGCGGCGCACGAGGTCCTGGTACGCGCAGATGTCCTCGGCCGACAGCGCCGGCGTGATCGTGGCGGTGGTCGGACTCGTGGTCGTCTTCACGATCGCGATCTCCTCCTCGCGCGACGGATAGTCGAGCCAGAGGTTGAACATGAAGCGGTCGAGCTGGGCTTCGGGCAGCGGATACGTGCCCTCCTGCTCGATGGGATTCTGCGTCGCGAGCACGAAGAAGGGCTCCTGCAGAATGTAGCGCGTCCCGGCGGCCGTGACACTGTGTTCCTGCATGGCTTCAAGAAGCGCGGCCTGCGTCTTGGGCGGCGTGCGGTTGATCTCGTCGGCGAGCACGATGTTCGAGAACACGGGTCCGCGCACAAATCGGAAACTCTTGTGCCCTGTGTTCATGTCCTCCTCGATGATCTCGGTGCCGGTGATGTCGCTGGGCATGAGGTCGGGGGTGAACTGTATGCGGTTGAAGGCGAGTTCGAGCGCCTCGGAGAGTGTGCGGATGAGCAGCGTCTTTGCAAGTCCCGGCACGCCGACAAGCAGGCAGTGGCCGCGCGACAGCAGCGCGATGAAGATCTGTTCGATGATCTCGTGCTGGCCGATGATCACCTTGCCGATTTCGCCGCGCAGGGTGTCGAAGGTCTTGTGCAGGGTAGCGACGGCCTCTACGTCGTTGAGGGCGCGTGTATTCGTGGCCATGGCGTGCCTAGTCTCCTTTGATGTCGTGAGTCGGAAGCGGGTGTCCGTCGGCGTGAAACACATCGACGGTCCCGAATCGTGCCAGGGTGTTTTGCAGCAGCGAGCCGCGTCCGGCGGCAACGATACGCGCGTTGTCCGGATGCAGGTAGGTGCGCGCGACGCGGCGGATGTCGTCGGGTGTGACGGCCATGACGCGGCTGTTGTACGTGTTGTAGTAGGTTTTTCCGAGCTGGAACATCTCGATCGACACGATGCGCTGCGCAACGTGCAGGGGTGTTTCGATCTGCAGCGGGAAACTGCCGGTGATGTAGCGCTGCACATTCGCGAGTTCCTCGGTTGACACGTCCTCGTCGCGCAGGCGCTGCATCTCTTTGAGGATTTCCTCGATGGCCGCGTCGGTCACGTCGTTGCGCACATCGGCGCCGGCCGAGAACGGGCCCGCCGCCATGCGTCCGTCGAAGCGCGAGTGTGCCCCGTACGTGTAGCCCTTCTGTTCGCGCAGGTTCATGTTGAGGCGCGCGCCGAAATACCCGCCGAACAGGGTGTTCATGACAGTCACTGGGATGTAGTCGGGATTGCGCCGGTCGATGCCGACATGCCCGACGACGATGGACGACTGCACCGCGCTGGGTCTGTCGACGACGTGGACGGCGATGCCCTCGTTCATCGCGGGAGCGGGGACGGCATCCGGCACGGGCACATCATTGGACCAGTCGCCGTAGAGCCGCGTGCACATGTCGGTCATCCATGCCGGATCGGTGTCGCCGACGGCGATGAGAAACGTGTTCGCGGGCTGGAAGATTGTGTGATGGAAAGCCGCCATTGCGTCGCTTTCGAGGGCGCGGATCGAGTCCTCGGTGCCTTCCTGCGGCGAGGCATAGGGGTGCTTCCCGTACACGGCCTGATGGAAACGGTTGAGCGCGAGTGTCGACGGATTGGCCTTCCGCTGCATGATGGCGGCGATGCGCTTCTCGCGCGCGGCGTCGAGTTCGTCCGCGGGGAAGGTCGGCCTGCGCACGACGTCCGCGAGGATGTCCATGGCCTCGCCGAAGTGGCGGCTGAGAATGGTGACACCCGCGTTGCTGCTGTCCCACCCCGCGCCCGCCGCGAGTGATCCGCCGAGCGATTCGATGTCCTCCGCGAGGCGCACCGCGTCGCGGCCGCCCGCGCCCTTGGTGAGCAGTTCCGAGGTCATCGAAGCGAGTCCGGGTGTTGCGCCGTCGCAGGCGGTGCCGCCGCGCGCCACGAGACTCACGGTGACGGTGGGAAATTCGTGCCTTTCGTACACGATGAGCTTCATGCCGTTCGGCAGCACGGTTTCAAAGTAGTCGGGAAAGGCGACGTCCTTCGGGGGGCCGGGCTGCGGCGGTCGTGTCCTGTCGATCGTGTCCATATGGTGTTCCGTGCTGATTTTTGTCGTCGGAAAGGCGCCGCTACTCGGCCGCCTCGCGCGTGTCGGGGATGAAGTGGAGCGCGACGTCGCGCCCCGCGTCGTGCAAGGCGCGCGCGGCCTCGCGGATCTTCGCGGCATCCACGTCGAGGTAGCGTTGAAGCTGCGCGTTGACGGCCGCGGGATCGTTGTCGAACAGCGCGTGATGCGCGATGCGGTCGGCGCAGGAATGCAGCGACTGAAGCTGCTGGCTCGTGAGCGCCTCGACGCGGTTGCGCAATTTACGGATTTCAAGATCCGTTACTCCCTTGTCGGCGAGTCGCGCGATTTCGCCGCGCAGGGCGTCCTCCAGCGTCGGGGCGTCGACCCCCTGCGTGGCGCTGGCGTAGGCGACGAGCATGCTGTCGCCGCGGCGCGCGTCGACGAAGGCCGAGGCCTGGTCGGCGATGCGCCGCTCGTGGACGAGCACGTTGTGCAGGCGCGACGTGTCGCCGCTGCCGAGCACGTCCGAGACCAGATCGGCCGCGGGGAAGGCGTCGTCGCGCTCGGGGGGGATGCGCCAGCCGAGAAAGACGCCGGGCAGGGGCACGGCGTCGGGAGTCGTCTCGCGCGCGCGTTCCGCGGGTGCGCCGCCGTTCAGGGGGATGCGCTCGCGCCCCGCGCCGGATGGAATGGGACCGAACCAGCGCTCCACCTGCCGCGCGATGTGATCGGTGTCGAAGTCGCCCGCGAGCACCAGCGCGGCGTTGTCGGGCCGGTAATACGCGCGATGGAAGTCCGCGACATCCTCGATGGTCGCCGCCGCGAGATCCTCCATCGAACCGATGACGGGATGCCCGTACGGGTGTCCGGGGTACAACAGTTCCGACATGCGCGTCTCCCATGCGCCGTAGGGCTGATTGTCGACACGCTGCAGCTTCTCCTCCATCACCACGCTGCGCTGCGTCTCGAAGCCCTCCTCGGTCAAACCGAGCGCGAGCAGCCGGTCCGATTCGAGCCACAAACCGAGTTCGGCCTGATGCGCGGGAAGCATCATGTAGTAGACGGTTTTGTCCTCGTGGGTGTAGGCGTTGTTGTGTCCGCCCGCGGCTTCGCAGAGCCGGTCGAACTGTCCGCGCGGCACATTCGCCGAGCCGTCGAACATGAGATGTTCGAAGAGGTGCGCAAATCCCGTGCGGCCGGGTGTCTCGTCCTTCGAGCCCACGTTGTAGGCGATGGTCAGGCACACGATGGGCAGGTCGCGCCGCGGATGCAGCGCAACGCGCAGGCCGTTCGCGAGCGTGAACGATTCGAGGGCGAGCGGCTTCACGCGGGAACCTCGCCCGGCCAGGGAAGGTAGTGCAGGACGGTCGAATTCTCCTCGACCAGATATGCGTTCGCGACACGCTGCACCTCGTCGGCCGTTACGGCCTGCAGGCGCGGCAGATCGCTGTTGACATGCGAGGCGTCACCGAGAAGTATCCGTGCGGAATTCAGTCCGTCGGCCCGCGACTGCACCGACGCGAGGTCGCTGATGGTCATTGCCTCGAGGCCGTTTTTTGCCTTCTCGAGTTCGGCCTCGGTAACACCCTGTTCACGCACCTTGGCGAGTGTGTCGAAGATCGCGTCCTCGATTTCGTCGAGATCCACACCCTGCTGCGCGCCGGCGCGGATCATGAAAAGGCCGGGCAGTTCGAGGCCGAGCGCGCCGGAATAGACCGTCTGCGCGATACACTCGTCGTGCACGAGCCGCCGGTACAGGCGCGAACTCGCCCCGTGCGTGAGGATGGTGGCGAGCAGGTACAGCGCCGGAAACTCGTCACCCGCCAGGGGCGGGATGTGCATGGCCGCGAGAAAGGCCGGCAACGGCACCGCGTCGTACACAAAATCGCGGACCTGAAAATGCTGGCGCTGTTCATGCACCCAAGGCCGATAGATGTCACCGTCGTTCGAGGGGATGTCCGCAAAATGCCGCTCCACAAGGCGCCGCGCCGTGTCGAAATCGATATCGCCCGCGATGCACAGGCTCGCGTTGCGCGGCTGATAATACATGGCGTGGAACGCGCGCACGTCGTCGAGCGTCGCGTTGCGGATGTCGGTCATGCTGCCGATGGTGGGCCAACGGTACGGCTGCAGTTTGTACGCGCGCGTGAGCAGTTCCTCGAACATCGTGCCGTAGGGCTGATTGTCGTACCTGCTGCGGCGCTCCTCCATCACGACGTTGCGCTGTGTTTCGAGCGTCTGTTCGTCGAGGCGCAGACTGCGCATGCGGTCGGCCTCGAGCCAGAGCCCGAGTTCCAGTTGATGGGCGGGCAGCGTCTCGTAATAATTCGTGCGGTCGAAGGTGGTTGATCCGTTCAGCGTGCCGCCGGCCTGTTGCACGTACTGGAAATGTCCGTTGGGAGGCACGTTGGCGGATCCCTGAAACATCATGTGTTCGAACAGATGCGCAAAACCGGTCTTGCCCTCGCGCTCGTTTTTCGATCCGACATGATACCACACGTTCACCGCGACTATCGGCAGCGACGTGTCGCGATGCAGTATCACATGGAGTCCGTTGTCGAGGTCGTATTCTTCGAAGACGATGTGATACGGCGACCGGATCGGATCGGGGCTCACGCTCATGCGGCGCGCTTCCCTTCCGTCGGACCGGACGTACGAGCCGATCCCTGCGTGCGGCGCACGCGGTTCACAGATTGACTTTCCATGTGACGGATCCCTTGATGCTCTCGATCCAGTCGGTGTACAGTTTGTTCTGTTTGAAGATGCGCGCATAGCCCGCGATGCGCGAATAATCGTCCTTCAGCGTCGGCGCGTGCGGCGGAATGCGCGATTCGAGACGCACGATCAAAAAGGCGTATTCGGTGCCGACGGTGACGCGGGTCGGTTCACACATCTGACCCGGCTCGAGATTCTGCTGAATGACGCGCATCTCGTCGCCGAGCTGGCCCACTTCAAGCAGACCCATGTCGCCCCCGGCGGAGCGCGAGTTCGCGTCCTGAGAATGTTCCTTGGCGACTGCCGCAAAATCCTCGCCCGCGAGAATACGCGCGCGCAGATCCTTCAACACCAGCTTGGCGGCATCGTCGGACTCGCCCGTCTTCTGCACACGCACGAGAATGTGCGCGGGGCGCACCAGCTCTCCGCGGCGTTCGAGCAGCCGTATGATATGGAAACCGAATTCCGTTTCGACAATGCCCGAGGTTTCACCCGGTTTCAGGGCGAAGACCGCCTCCTCGAAATCACGGACAAAAAATCCGCGCCGCGCCTCGCCGAGATCGCCACCCTTGACGGCCGATCCGGGGTCGTCGCTGTTGCGGCGCGCGAGTTCGGCAAAATCGGCTCCGCCCGTCAGACTGTCGAGTATCGACACCGCCTTGGCGCGCGCCGCATCCTTGAACACGTCGAGCACACGGGGAAACACGGTGATCTGTCGCAGTTGCACCTGCTCGGGCACCTGCGGCAGCGAATCCTTGTACACCCGGAAAAACTCCTCGACCTCGCGGTTGGTGACGGATACCGGACCGATGCGTTCGCGCTGCAGATTCTCGATCATGAGATTCTTGCGGATGTCGTCGCGGAACTCGCGTTTCATCTGCGCGACGGTCATGCCCGCCGCCTCCTCGAGTTTTTGCACGGATCCGTAGTTCTGCGTGTACATGCGGATCTGTTCCTCGAGCTGCGCGGTGACCTGCTCCTCCGACACGGTGACACTGTCGAGTTCGGCCTGCGCGAGGATGAGCTTGCGGCTGATCATGTCGTCGAGAACGCGGCGCCGGAGCTCCTTGTCGTTCACATCGATGCGGCTGCGCAGCGCGAGGCGGATCATCTGCATATCGAGTTCGGACAGCGTGATGATTTCGCCTCCGACCCACGCGACGATGCCGTCGATACGCTTGCCGGATTGCGCCTGCGCGGGAGCGGGGGTGAACGCGAGCAGGGCGGCGGCAATCGCTGTGAGCGCCGCACAAACGATGATTCGATTCTGGAGTTTCATGAGTACTGCCTCGTGGATGCGCGGCCGGCGGCGGTCACGATGCCTCGCCGACACGCGCGAACGCGTTCTTGAGATGATCGGGGAACTGGCGCACGCCGTATTTCGCGCGGAGCGACTGCAGCCACTCGCGCATGCGGCGCGACGACTGTTCCTCGCGGAGCTTGGCGGCTGCTTCACTGCGCGCCTCGTCAAACGTTTTTTCGCGCGCGACATCCTTGCCGTCGACCTTGAGAATCGAAGCGCCGGGGGCTTCCGTGATCACCCCGGAGACGGCTCCGACGGGCAGCTTCGCGGCCTCCTTCGACAGATCGTTTTTATCGACGGGCACCATGCCCCAGGAGCCCCTGCTGCCGAACATACCCGTGCGTTTGGTGTGTCGCGCGGCCAGTTCGTTGAAATCGATTCCGGCGCGCACGCTGTCGAGCAGTTGCGCCGCCACCTTCTCGTTGTACGAGTGGATCTCCGAGAACGCGACACGGGCGGGCCAGCGGTACGAGGCGCGTGTCTTTTCCCAGTACGCGCGCAGTTCCTGCTCGTCGAGCGGAGCGCCGGTGCCGAGCACGCGCTGTTCGATGCCCGAGATGTAGGCGCTCTGGCGGTACTCCTCGACCAGGCGGCGGAAGTCGGGATACAGATCCTCGAATGCGCGGGTCTCGGCCACGAGCACATTGCGCGCAGCGAGCAGGCGCGCGATGGTGTCGAGACTGCTCACGGTGAAACGGCGCATCTGCAGGGTCGGATCCGATTTGATCATCGGAATCGCCTCGCGTATCGTCATCTGCCGGCCGAGGACGCGGAAAAGAAATCCCTCGCGCTCCTGCGTCGAAAGGCGTGTTTCCCAACCCGCCGTGGAGGTGGACCACGACGAATCCATCCGTCCGGCGATAAAACGCAGCACGCCCGCGTTGCTTTCAAAGCCGCGCATGGCAAGCAGGTCGTTCACGAACTTTTCGTATTCGGTGCGGAAACGCTCGCGCTGATACACTGCACGGAGTTCGGTGCGGATCTCGTCGATAGGCCGCGGATCCTCCTCGCCCGTCAGTCGGATGATGTGCATGCCGAGTGGCGAGCGCTCGACGCTCGACGTCTGTCCGAGCTGCAGGTTGAACAGCGCCTCCTCGAAATGCGGTTCGAGTCCGACACCACGCTCCATCCATCCGAGATCACCACCGAGCGCGCCCGACACGGGATCGTGCGAATTGCGCCGCGCGAGATCCTCGAAGCCGGCCTTGCCCGAACGGAGCGAATCGAGCACCAGCGACAGGCGCGCGTAGGCGTCGGACGTGTCGCCCGGATTGTTGATGTCGAGCCGGTACAATATCTGACTGGCGCGCACGCGCAGGCGGGCCTTCTGGCGGCCGGTCACCTTCACGATGTGATACCCGAACTGTGTGGCCATCAGCTTCGGATGCACCGCGCCCACGGCTTCGTTGTACACGATATCGTCGACCTGCGGGAGCGTTGTGCCGGCGATGACCCAGCCGATGCTGCCGCGGTTCGACACTTTCATGGGATCCTCGCTGTATCGCATGATCAGCGAATCGAACGGCTCGGCGCCCTTGAGCGCGCGCTCGAGCAGCGCGTTGGCCTCGAGACGTGTCGCGGCGGAATCGATCGTGTTGTCCGGGTATCGTTTCCATCGCACGATGATGTGCGAGAAACGCACCTCCTGCCGCCGGCGGTCGTAGAGCTGCCGCACGCCCGGTTCGATGAGGCGTTTGTCGAGCAGGTAGTTCACCGCGATCTGGTCGCGGTATGTGGAGATCTCCTCGGCGAGAGCGGGATCGGTCTCGATCCCCGACGCGCGCGCCTCGGCGAGTTTCACCCGGTAGTCGACCAGAAGATCGAGGAAATCGGCCTTGGCGCGTTCCGACACCGGAGCCGCCTGCCGCATGCCGTTCCACGACCGCTCGAATTCCGCCACCGTCACGGTGTCGCTCTCGCCGACGATCGCCAATGTTGTTTCAGGAACGCCGGCGCAGCCGGTGATAACCGCTGCCGCGAAGGCGCATAGGAGGAAGGTGAATGTTGTACGCATTCCCGTTCGGTAATTAACGATGCAGGACGCCGGATCGGAGGATCCGGCGCCGTGAAGGAGATGATGTTACGATTTTTTTCTCACATCGCGGAAGGCATTTCGCACTGACTCTTCCGATACTGTGAGGCCGAATTTCCGCGTGAGCAATTCGATCCAATCACGCTCGATGCGTTTGTGCTCGAATTCCTGGAAGCGGCTCGACACTTCCGACTGCGCCTCTTCAAAGGTCTTGTCGCGCGCGGGTTCGCGGCCCTCGAGCTTGACGATGGAGTAGCCGTACTGGTGTTTGAACGGACCTTCGATCCAGCCGACCTGCAGTCCCTGCACCTTGCGCGCAAGCTCTTCCTTTTCCGGAACGAGCAGACCCCAGTCGCCCTTCTTCTCCTTGTACCCCGCGCGCTGCGTGTGCCGCGCCGCGAGTTCGCCGAAGTCGACGCCGTTGTTCAGACTGTCGCGCAGCACGTTGGCGAGCGAGTCGCTCGTCACAAAGATTTCGCGCACCGCATAGCGGTCGGGCCAGCGGTATTCGGAGGCGCGTTCACCCCAGAACAGGCGCAGGGCGCTGTCCTTCACCGCCACCTTGTTCCACACGAACTCCTGCTCGGCGCGGAACAACAGCACGCCCTCGCGGTATTCCTGCATGAGTTCGGCGAATTCAGGATAACGGGTCTCGAGATCCTGCGTCTCGCGCTCAAGCGCCGACTTCTGGCCCAGCGTGCGCGCGAGTTCGCGCAGACTGTTGCGGTTGAGCGGACGCGACTGATAATCGCGGTTCTTCTCGACGATCCGCACCGCCTCGTCGACGGTGAAAGCCGAACCGGTGAACGTGACCAGCGGCAGCGCCTTGGTCGCGTCGGTCATTTTCGAGTACCAGCCCGCGACCGAGGTGGTCGAGGCCGTGTCCACTTCGAGGGCGATGCGCTCGATTGCCGGTTCCGACACGGTCATGCCGTATTTCTTCTCGACGCCGGCGACAAACGCCGCGTTGTCTTCCTCGAAGCCGTATCGCTGATAGATCTGTTTCAATTCCTGCTTCGATTCGTCGAAGGCCTTCGCCGCGCGCTCGTCGGTGACGAGGATGATGTGATAACCGAACGGCGTCTTGACGGGTCCGCTCACCACACCTTTCGGCAGATCGAAGGCGGCGCTCTCAAACTCGGGAACGGTGCGGCGGCGCGCGATCCAGCCGAGGTCTCCGCCCTTTGCTCCCGAAACCGGATCTTCGGAATTGCGCATGGCGAGATCCTGGAAGGAGACGCCGTTGCGAAGCGAGTCCGAGATCAGGCGGATTTTTGCATAGGCCGCCGCCGTGTCCGTCGGATTCTCGACCGGGAAACGGGTCAGGATATGGCTCACCTGCAGTTCGCCGCGGGCGGGACGCTTGTCGAGCACCTTGATGAGGTGATACCCGAACATGGTGCGCACGGGATGGCCGAGCAATTCTCCGACCTTCATGTTGTACACGGCGTCGTCGAACACGGGTACGGTCATTCCTGCCGAGAAGTACATCAGGTCGCCGCCGTTTTTCGACGAACCGGGATCCTCGGAAAAACGCGCCGCCAGCGAGTCGAAACGCTCACCACCGCGGGCCAGCGCGAGTATGCGCTGCGCCTCGTTCCACGCCTTCAACGTGTCGATCACTCCCGTCGAATCGGGCTGCACACGGATCAGGATGTGCGCCGCGCGTACTTCGGTCTTGCGACGCTCGTGGAGCACACGGAGCTGCGGATCGATCACCACACGCTCCGTGAGGAACGGCACGGCCAGACTGTTGCGGTATTCCTGCAACTCGCGCTGAATGTCGGGATCTTTCTCATACCCCTGATCGCGCGCCTCGAGAACCTTGAGGCGGTACTTGATCAGCAACTGGAGGAAATCCATACGGCCGGGGAAAGTGGACGTGTCGGCGGCTGCCTGACCGCCGTTATTCTTCAGATACTGGCGCTCGTATTCCGGAAGCGTAAGCGAATACGAACCGATTTTCGCGACAACATCACCTCCGCTCGACGAGCATCCGCCCGTCAGCAGGGCGGTACACAGTGACAGAGCCGTGAGGGCGAACAGAATCGGGGAACGACGGTTCACATGCGTGATCATAACGGACAACCGGGTCTTTGAATTGGTGAAAATCATTTGATTCAGTCGATAATAATACTCACCGGGGGGTGGAAAAACAAGGAATAGAACGCCCCCCATGCCGCGGCGCATCCGGTGCGGAAAGCCCGGGGCGGACCCTTTGTGTCGAAAGCCGCCAGCCACGATCTTGCTCCCATGCGCATCATACCGTTCCCTCTCGTACACCTTTCCGCGGCCTTATGCCTGCTCATGCCTTTCATCTCCCCCTCCCCGGGAGTGTTGAACGCACAGACGCGCCACCACGACAACAGCCGCGCCCTGGCCGACTTTCTGCGCCATTGTTTCGAAACACATCCCGAAAGTGGTGTGCAGGACATCTATAAGACGCTGTATCAGGAAGAATTTGGTGTCGGCCACCTTATCAGCTCCCGGGAAGCCGCGCTGCAGTACCTGCAGCGAGAACGCGCGTCGCTCGACACGACGGTGCTCGGCGAGACACTGCTCGAGCCGTGCGGACCCGATTCGATGCAGTGGCGTGTGAATCTGCGCCCCTATTTCCGCGCGGGCGGAGCGGACTCGGCCCTCGTCGACGCGATGATCGCATCGGCCCAATCCGCAACAGGCCGGCGCGCGCGATTTCTGAAGACGTGGGAAAAAACCGGCCGGCTGCTTGCGCGCGAGGGATGGCAGGCACTCGCCGCGTCGTACCGCGACTTCACGCGCCGTATGCGTGCCGCGAACTGGCCCGCGGTGCATCACAGCCCCGAGTACGCCCGCTCCTACAAGCCCGCATACCGCGTGCTTGCCAGGTCCATGCTGGGACGTATCGGCGTGGCCACTCCACACAAGGCGATGTAGGCCCCGGCACGCCGGGCAGGACGATTACGTGCCGCAGGGATCCGGCGGCTGCACGATGTCCATCCCGAGCACCTCCATGTGCATCCGTTTGCGCACGAGACTGAAGGGGATACGTCCGCTGAGCATGGTGAAGATCGATTCCGCGCCGTCGCCTACCACCAGGCCGAGCGGACGCGCGAGCCAGAATTCCGCATCGTCGCGGACGATGATGGGATTGAGGATGTCTTGCGGATTCTGCGGATTCGGGAAGCGCATGTTGAGCGAGATGCGGATGCGGGCGCATTCGCGGTAGGTATGCGAATCCGTCTGAATCGTCTCGCGGCCGAGATACGCCGCGGTGACATAATAATAGATCTGCACAAACGGTATGGGCGTAAAGTCGAAGCGGATGATGTCCCAATTTGCCTGCGTGGCCGGATCGGCCGGCATCACGAGGAATTCCTTCGGGAAACCCGGGAAGCCGGGAATGCCCGCAAACACCGAGAGCTGCCTCAATGTCGGACTCGAAAGCCACACGCCCGCGGCGTCCTTGCGGATGTACACCGTGTCGTAGCGCGAATCGACACCCGCCACTATTTCAGTTTCCTGCACCGTGTACACGGTGCTGTCGATCGTGACAGTGCGGCCGATACGCACGGTGCGTCGTTCGACATCACGCACGGTGCGGCCGTCGGCGCCGGTCGTATCGACGCGGTAGCGCCAGAAGGTGCCGGACGTAGTGGGATAGAACTGCGCGTCGTGCAGAAGCGGCTCCGTCGAAGTGACGGGCACGGGATCGTCGCCAGTGCAGGAAAGACCGCCCCAGAGAGCGAGACAGGCGAGAGCAAGAAGGATGTATGGTCTGTTACGCATGATTATTTTCCGTTTACGTCCTCGAGATACCGCGCGAAGGCCGACACGGCGCGCGCGCGATGGCTGATCGCATTTTTTTCCGCGTCGCTCATTTCGGCATAGCTGAGGGTGTCGCCCGCGGGATAAAACACCGGATCGTAGCCGAAGCCGTTTGTGCCGCGGCGCTCGATGCCTATATGGCCGTCGATCGCGCCCTCGAAGGTCCGGGCCTCGCCTTTATACACGAAGGCGACAACACAACGGAAGCGCGCGTCGCGTTTGCGCGCGGGCACCTGCTTCATGGCGTCGAGCAGTTTCCGGTTGTTGTCGTCATAGGTGGCCTGTTCCCCCGCGTAGCGGGCGGAGTACACGCCGGGTGCGCCGAGCAGGTAGAAGACCTCGAGTCCCGTATCATCCGCGAGGGCCGGGAGTCCGGTATGGGCATGGGCCGAACGCGCCTTCTTGAGCGCGTTCGCCTCGAGCGTCTCCCCGTCCTCCTCCACTTCGGGTGCGTCGGGAAATTCGCTGAGGTCGCGCACACGCACGGGCAGATGCGCGAGCAGCGCCGCGATTTCGCGGGTCTTGTGTCGGTTGCGGGTGGCGATGACGAGCGAATCGATGATCATGGTCGCTGGGGCCGGGGTGGTGACGGTGCTGGAAGAGGCGGAAGATACGTATTAGCCCGCACTGTTCCACGGCTCGCAGACCAGCAGTTCGGGAGCGCCGCGCGGATCGGCCATGATTTCGCGCGCGAGTTTCCTGCCCGCGGGCGACGCCATTGAACGCGTCATCGACTCCTCGTCCGCAAACACCACCTCGACGATGCCCGCCGCGGGGATGTTGCCGAAGGGCCGTTCCACGACGGTGGAGACATCCATCGACAGCACGCCGGGAAGATCCTTGAGCAGGGACAGCCAGCCGCCGAACACGGACGCCTGGGAATCGGCTGCGGCGGGTGATGGTTGGAACATGAACAACGCACGACGCATGGCGGCACCTTCCATAGTGGACATGCGTCGATGATACAACATTCGGCTCCGAGTCGGAAGCAGGGGCCGCCCGACCTCGGAGTTTCGCCGGTATCCCTGGTCCTCTAATCCGGACATGGCGGGTTTTTGTTTCGGATGCGGGAAAGCCGTAAAATGCAGGTCTGGCATTTCGGGCAGTTAGCTCAGCCGGTTCAGAGCGTCTGGTTTACACCCAGAAGGTCGGGGGTTCGAATCCCTCACTGCCCACACTCCGTGCCGCGCATGGAGCTGCCCCGCGCCGGCCGTGTCGCGAATGCACCACTCTCTCTACACACTCATGAGGAAATGAATGAAACGCACTGCTCTTCCCCTGTTCGCCGTCGCGCTGGTGGCGTTCGCGTGCCTGGCCGGTTGCGGCAAGGACACGGGCCTGAAGGAAACCGCGCCCGAAGTGAAGCTGTACAGCATCCCGAACGCGCGCATCACCTACACCTACTCCGGCGACGCAAAGGGAACGAAGGTGATCTCCTTCGCAAACTACGGCATGTATGAATCCGACAGCGACGATTTCACGATCGCGATGAACGGACAGAACACGCCGATCAAGACGCTGACCCTGCGCTGCGACACCGTGAACTACTCGGTGGATCTCGCGAAGAAAATCGCGCAGAAGTCGCCCTTCGATTGGAAGGGTCTGAAGGAATTGACCGCCTCGTTCACCGCCGAGCAGAAGGAAAACGTGGGCGGCGAGATGATTCAGCGCATGATGGGCGGCAAGAAGGCCGGCAAGGAAACCATCCTGGGCAAGGAATGTGAAGCGTACGAACTTCCCGGCGGCGGCAAGATCTGTATGTGGAAGGGCATCGTGATGAAGCAGGACATGCCGATGGGCGGGATGAAGTTTGCCCTCGTCGCGACAAAATTTGAAGAGGATGTGGACCTCGCGATTGCGGACTTCACGCCCGCGCAGGACATCAAGATCGAGGAACCGACGGCTGCTCCCGGCATGCCCGCGGGTCATCCCCCGGTCGACGGCGGCAAATAAGCCCCCCCTCTTCCCGACACAGGGCGCTTCGGCGCCCTTTTTTTTTACCCGACGCGGGAACCGCCGCGCAGCGCCGCGCGTACAAGGGACGGGAGACACGTCACAGGGAGGGACAGCGTGGCACACACATACTTTCCGGGAATAGGCGCCGTCGTGTTTTGCGCCGCATTGGCGAGCGCCGCCGCGCAGAGCGACGAGCGCCTCGTGGAAGACGTCATCGAGCGCACGGCCTTCGACGCGGGCGGCGAGCAGCAGGCGCGTGAATACATCGACGCGCTCGAACGCGCCGAGGCCGCGCCGCTGAACTTGAACACCGCGCGCGAAACAGAGATCCTCGCGCTGCCCTGCCTGTCGGAGCAGCAGGCCCGCGCCGTAGTGCGTCTGCGCCGACGATTGGGGGAATTCGCGCGATGGGAGCAGCTCGAGCTACTTGCGGGACTTGACCGCGAAACCCTCGCAGCACTGCGTCGCTGCGTCTGGCTGCGTCCGGGCGACGAGGCCGCGCCCGCCTTCGCGGGCTGGGACGCGCGTCTGCGCACTCGCCTCGAACACGACGAGCAGGAAAAAGCCGGCTTCACACGCGGCGCCTGGACCGGTCCGCCCGGACGCAGTTCGATACGTGTCACCGCACAGTCCCCACATACATTCGGCGGCGGAGCACTTATCGCGCGTGATCCCGGCGAACTGTCGTGGGCCGACCATGCCGCCTGGTACCTCCGCGCGGAACCCGACGGCGACATAGAGGATATCGTGCTCGGATGTTTCCGTATTGGGGCGGGAACGGGACTGGTTCTCGGATCGCCGGGCCGGGGCACATCCGCGCTGGATACGCGTGGCGCGGCCACGTCCGCCGCCCTCGCCCTGTCGCCCTCTCTGCCGGGTGGCGGCGCGCCGCCCGAGACGGGGCTCGCGGCGCGACTGCGGAGTGGCTCCATGCAGATGCTCGTTTTTGCGGCGCGCGCGCCGTTGGACGGGCGCGTCGATTCGCTGGACGGGTCGCTCGCGGGCACGTACGAGACAGGACTGCATCGCAGCGCATCCGAGCAGGCCGCGCGCGCCTCGGCCGAGCGCTGGCGCGCGGGATGCGCTGCGGAGCTGGACTTCGAGAACGAGGCGCTGCGTATGTCCCTGGGCGCGGTCCTCGTGGGTACACGTTTCAGCCGCTTCGTCGCGGCGTCGAGTCCGTGGGACTACCGCGGGAGCTCGGCGGCGGCGGGTTCGGTGTATGCGCGGGCGGAGGGGCGGCGCTGGTGGGCCGCCGCTGAATGCGCGGCGAACGCCGGAGGCGGAGCCGCCTGTGCCGCGGGCGCGGAGTATGCCGTCGATCGCGCGTTGCGCGCGGGGGTCGGCATCCGCGCCTGCAGCCCGCGCTTCCAGTCGCTGTACGGATCGATCGCGGGGACGGGCGCTTCGGCCCGCAACGAATACGGCTGGCGTTTCGGACTCGCGGCTCCGATTTTACCGGAGCTGGAATTCGCGCTCGGCGTCGAAGCCTATCGCCGTCCGGTGCCGACCGCCACAGTGGACCTGCCCGTCAGCGCGTCGGAATTGCGCGTTGAAACACTATGGCGCATTTCGTCGCGCGCACGGCTCGAGCTGCGCTGGACGCGCCGCAGCGGCGACGACACACGCGCCGGTGTTGATGCACAGGGGCGCGAGCTACGCGCCCTCGTGCCTCGGCGCCACGAGAGCGGGCGCGTCGAACTGCGCTTCGAAGACGCCGAGGGATCTGGCCTGCGGCTGCGCTGCGACGCCGTCTCGGCGCGGTGGACGCTGCCGCGCGCCGCCGAAAGCGGCTACCTGCTCGCTGCCGATGCGGCCCTTGCGCCGGCGGACTGGCTGCGCCTGCGTGGACGCGTCTGCCTCCACGAGACGGGGTCGTACGACACGCGCCTGTACATGGCGGAGTCGACGCTGCCCGGAGCCGTGAGTAGTGCCGCGCTGTACGGCCGCGGCGCGCGCTGTGTGCTCTCGGCGCAATTGCGCTGGCCCTGGGGTGCCTGCGCGCTGGCCTGGTCACAATCGCTGCGTCCCGGGGCGGTCGCAATCGGCAGCGGCGACGACGCGATCGCGGGCGACGAGACGGGGCGCCTCTCGATGCAGCTCGATCTGCGTCCGTGACAGGCCGCGCGTATTAATGCTCCTCGCTCTCGAGTATCTGCAGGTAATTGCGGTATCGAAGCGGGTGAATCGCGCCCTCTTCGACCGCGCGGACCACGGCACAGTCGGGCTCGTGCGTGTGTGTACACGAGGGGAAGCGGCAGCCGTCGGCGACACGCACAAATTCGGGATAATAGGATCGCAGTTCGTCGCGGTCGAAGAAAAAGAGTCCGAACTCCCGTATTCCCGGCGTATCGGCGATAAAGCCGCCGTTGGGAAGCTCGCACAGCAGGCTCTTTGTCGTGGTATGCGCGCCGCGCTGGCTCTGCATGCTCAGATGCTGCACCTTCTCCACCGAGCCGGGCACGAGGCGGTTCAGCAGCGAGGTTTTTCCGACGCCCGAGTGGCCGGAAAACGCGGCGATCTTGTCGCGCAGCAAATCGGCGAGCGCCGTGATGCCCTCGCCGGTGACACAACTCGTGTAGATGACCGGATAGCCGAGGTCGCGGTACACATCCGCAATCTCGTCGACGATGGCGCAGTCCTCGTCGTCGGGCAGGTCCATCTTGTTGATACACAGGGCGGCTTCGATGCCGCCCATCGCCGCGGCGATGAGATAGCGGTCGATGAGTCCCGGACGCAGCAGCTCGGTGGACGCCGCGGCGACAACCACGAGCAGATCCACATTGGCGACAATCACCGCCGCGGTTTTGGCATCACCGATCGACGAGCGCGACAGCGCGGTGCGCCGCGCGTAGATATGCGTCACGACGCCGTCGCCCTCCAGCGCGGGCACGTATCGGACGCGGTCGCCGATGACAAGCAGGCTGGCGCGCGGATTTTCGGTGGTGGTCGAGCGCCGCGGCCGCGACCGCACCTCCTCCTCGCCGTCGAGGAGGATGACCGCGGGTCCGCCCGTCTCGATCACGAGCGCATCGCGCTCGTTCTCGGGTCTTGCGAGCTGGTGCATGCGCGGCGACGTGCGTTTGCGCGTCTCGGTGTCGGCGTCGCTCTCCCCGTCGCCCTCGTAACGCCAGCGCGTCTCGCCCTTGCGCCAGAGCTTCTCGACGCTCTTGCGCTTGTCGATTTTTCGGGGCTGCTGTTCCTGATCTTCGTCGCGTGTCATGATTGCGGAGAAACCGGAAATATCGCCCTTCGCCGCCGCATTTGCGAATGGTCCCGCTGGTGCGCCATCACGATTTGTCCTATCTTTTTTTTCCTTCACAGAGGCCGGACCGCATGAACTTCAAGAGAAATCCGCTCAACCACGACGAGACCTTCCGCAGGCGCCGCGGCATCAACTGGCTGACGCTCGGCTTCACCTACGCGGTGATGTACATGGCGCGCTACAATTTGAGTTTCGCCAACAAGGCCCTCTCCGACAACTATGGATGGGACAAAACGGAGATCGGCGCCATCATCACCGCGGCCCTGACCTTGTACGGATTCTCGGCGCTCTTCAACGGCCCCATCGCCGACCGTATCGGCGGCCGGCGCGCGATGCTGATCGGATCCATCGGCGCGGCGGTATTCAATCTGCTTTTCGGCCTCGGCGCTTATCTCAATTTCCTCGGCACGGGTTCCTTCCTGCTCGGGTATTTCACCGTCACCTGGGCGCTGAACAACTACTTCCAGTCGTACAGCGCGCTCTCTCTCATCAAGGTGAACAGCGGCTGGTTCCATGTGCGCGAGCGCGGCGTGTTCTCGGCCATCTTCGGATCGATGATACAGAGCGGCCGCGCGCTGATCTTTTTTCTCGGCGGCATCATCGTGACCGTGCTTCCCTGGCAGTGGGTCTTTTTTATCCCTGCGGTCATCGTGTCGATCATGTCGTTCCTGACCTGGATGTTTGTGCGCGACAAGCCCGAGGATGCGGGGCTCCCGCCGCTCGACACTGCCGACGCCACCAGCGGCTACACCGGCAAGGTCGATTTCCGTTTTGTGTTCCGGAAGGTGTTCACAAATCCCGTCACCATCACGATTGCGGCGGCGGAATTCTGCACCGGCTTCGTTCGGCACGGCTTCGAGCAGTGGTTCCCGCGTTACATGCAGGAGGCGCAGCATCTGCCGCTCGATTCGCCCGTATTCCAAAAGGGCGCGATAGCCGTCGTGCTCGCAGGCATACTCGGCGCCTTTATGGCCGGCACCATTTCGGACTGGTTCTTCAACTCGCGGCGGACCCCCGTGGCATTCATCGGATACGCGCTGCAGATCGCCGCGCTCGCCGTGGTGTGGCAGACAACAAACACCGATTTCATCATCGCCGCCTTCATCGTCAATTCCATGGCGATCAGTATCGTGCACTCGATGCTCTCGGGCACGGCGTCGATGGACTTCGGCGGCCAGAAGGCCGCGGCCACCGCTGCGGGCATGTTCGACGGCATGCAGTACATCGGCGGCGCCGCCGTGGGTCTCGGCATGGGCTGGCTGCTGGAAAACTTCGGGTGGACCGTCTGGGGTCCCAGCATGATCGGCTTCTCGCTCATAGGCGCGGTGCTCATGCTGGTGCTCTGGAACGCGCGACCCAGCTCGAGCGGAGCGCACTGAGGCGCGTTGCCCGTGTTCCGTCCGTCATTCACTGTTCCATACTCATTCATTCGAGTTCCGGCATGATTTCACACAAATTCGATGTCATTATCCTGATAGGCCGCCCCGCCGCGGGCAAATCCGAAGTGATCGATTATCTGAAGAAGACTCCCGTCGAAGACCGGCTGCGCCGATTCGGCATCGGGGAATTCGACGAGATCGACGATTTCCCCATGCTCTGGACCTGGTTCGAAGAAGACGCCATTCTGGAAAAACGCCTCGGGAAACCGCGCATACACACCGACGCCGACGGCTACTTCCTCCACCAGTACCAGTGGGACCTGCTCATCGAGCGCATCGGCCTTGAGTACGACAAACATCTGCGCGACGAAAACTACCACACGACACGCACGGCAGTCATCGAATTCTCGCGCGGCACCGAACACGGCGGATACGCCTCGGCCTTTGCGCATCTCACGGATCGTATCCTCGAGCGCGCCGTCATCGTTTTTATCGACGTCACCTACGAGGAATCGCTGCGGAAAAACCGCAAGCGCTACAATCCCGCGCGCCCCGACAGCATCCTCGAGCACGGCCTTCCCGACGAGAAACTCGAGCGCCTCTATCGCCACATCGATTGGGACGAGGTCTCGGCTGCCTCACCCACCCACATCGAGATCAAGGGACGCGCGGTGCCCTACGTCGTGTTCCACAATGTGCCGAGCAAGACCGACGATCCCGCGCTGCTCGGGCCCGCTCTCGAAGACGTGTTCGAACGCGCCGCGGCGATAGTGCAACACAGCGTCTGAGTTTTGCAGCCGCGGCGGGTCGAGCGGCGTTCCGGTCGCGGCAATCCAGGCCTTGAGACTCAGCGCCCCTGCGCCCATGCGGCGAGAAGTGTGAGAACCTCTTCCGTCACATGCCCCATCGCGGCGGCTTCGGCGGTGTCGTTCAACAGATGCGAGCAATTCTCGCAGAAGTGCAGGCGCACGTTCTTTTTCGCGCCGAGCGTGCGCGCCCAGATGTCGCGGTCGACGGCGCCCACCTGCGTGTCGCGGCCCGCCGTGACAAGGAGCATGGGAATGTCGAGCACCGACGCGCTCACGACCTGATCGCGGCCGCGGAGGTCGTAGAAGTATGAGGCAGGAACACCCATGACAATATCGGTCGCGGACGCGCCGCCTTTGCGCACACGCGCAAGCGCGGCAAGCGACTGTTCGATGCGCGTCCGCTCGTCCTGCGCGGAGGAATCCATCTGCGCGAGGCGCTCGTGCAACTGCGCGTCGAGCACGTCCTCGAGCGGACGCCCCGGCACGGAGAGGAGCGCGATGCCGCGCACGGCGCTGTCGGCCCGCGCAAGATCGGGCAGGGTCATGCCGCCGAGACCGTAGCCCGCGACGAGTATCTTCGACGGGTCCACGTCGCGGCGGGCGGCGAGCAGGCGCACCGCAGCGCGCACATCGTCGGTGATTTCCTGTTTCACCGTCGCGCCGCGCATGTCGAAAGCGCGGCCGAGCACGCGGGTCCGCTTCTCGTAGCGCAGCGTGACGACACCGCGCGAGGCCAATCCCCAGGCGATGTCGCGCAGGGGTTTCAGGCCGCCGGTGGTCATGTCCATGTCGTGTGGTCCCGCGTCATGCACAAGCACCACGGCCGGGAAACGTCCCTTGCCCTTGGGCACGGCGATACGGGCAGGCAGGCGCGCGCTGTCGACGGCCAGTGTGAGTTTCTTTTCCGTGAAGCGCGACCGTGACGCGTGGGGCGGCGCGGGGTAGCTGAAGGTCTGTTCGATGACCTCGGCCGAAAAGGACTCCACCAGATTCAGGGAATCGATTGAGACGAGAAACTCGAGCGAATCACGCGCGAACGTGACGCGGTACACCAGCGTCGTCACATCGTGTTTCCGCGAGGATCGGTGATATCGATGCCCGAGGTATTTGCCTCCCATGTTCAGCACCTGCTGCCGGAACGACTTCCACATGTCGATGGGCCGGAGCTGCAGCAGCCCGGGATGCAGCAGCGCCGCAAGCCGCTCGGGCTGCCACTGCATGAAGGACGTGACACACGCATCTGCCGCGACGCGCTTCGGATCGTTGCCCGCGCGCGACTGCGCGTTGAGCAGCAGCGGTGTGAGAGTAAGAAGCAGGATGATCGCGGAACGGAGTGGTGCCATCTTTTTAGGAATCGCTTGTGGAATGTCGGTGTGAATCGCGCGGCGCGTCCGCGGACGGCGATGCGGAAGCCTCGCGCATATCCGCCTCGTACCGCGTGATGCTCTCGACCGAGCCGAGGTCGCGCCAGCGTCCGCCGTGCGGCCGCGCCACGAGGTACAGGCCGCTATCGAGGCCCAGGCGGTATATGTCGAAAATGTCGGAAAAACCCTCGGCATGGCCGAGAGAAAAAATACGCGGATGGATGGCGTGTACGCCGCAGAATCCGAAACGGCGGGTGGCCGACGCGGGTGCATCCGCAAACCACACCTCCTTGCCGAGGAAGCGCAGGTCCGCGTCGAAGAGCACGCCGCGGGAGGTTTCGCGCGTATTCACCGCGAGAGCGGCGAGGCAGTGATCCGCCTCCGCGGCATGCACGAGCCCGCGCAGGTCGATGTCGGATACGATGTCGGCATTGTGCACGAGGAAGGGTTCGCCGTCGTCGAGCCAGCGCCGCGCCGCAAGAATGCCACCGCCGGTACCGAGTATCACCTCCTCGACTGACACCACAACGGGCGCGCCGTACTCGGTCTCGCGCACATGCCGCACGAGCTGGTCGGCGTGATGGTGCGCGTTCACGACGATGGTGTCGCAACCGGCCATAATGCAATGATCGATTGCGTGCGCGATCATCGGGCGGCCCGCGACGGGAACAAGCGCCTTCGGTGTGCTTTCCGTCAGGGGTGCAAGACGTGTGCCGTATCCGGCCGCGAGTACGAGCGCCTTCACCAGTAGGCACCCTCCTCGGCGTGGTGAAGCGCGACGGTGATGCCGCGCGCTCGCAGATGCGCCGTGAGGCGCTCGGCGCAATACACGGATCGGTGTTGTCCGCCGGTGCAGCCGAAGGCCACCTGAAGATCCTCGTAGCCGCGCTCGAGGTACGAATCGACCGCGGAGTCGATCATGGCCGTGACACGGTCCACAAACTGCAGCGCGGTTTCCTGCTGCGCGAAGTATTCGACCACCGCGTCGTCCTTGCCCGATAGCGGCGCGAGATGCGGCACATACACCGGATTCGGGAGAAAACGGCAGTCGAAGACAAATCCGCCCCCGTTGCCGTGCCTGTCGCGTGGAAGTCCGCTGCGGCTGAATCCGAACGAGAATATGGTGACGTGAAGAGCCATGTATTTGAACTGTTTCGGAGTGTGTATTCTGTTTATACCCGTCCCGCCCGCGGTCCCGGATACAGGGACAATTTTCAAGATGAGGCCCGCGTACTCGGGAAACAACACGTCGCACCCGAACGCACGGGTCCGTGGGTGTCGGACGGGCGGGCCTGCGGTCAGGGTTCAGAAAAATCATGGTCCGACAGCATGTCGGGAAGCGCCTGAAAAAGAGTGCGCAGGGCGGGCAGAGCGCGGAACACCTCGGCGTGTTCAGCCAGGCCGCGCAGATTTTCGAGCGCGGGAGGGATGGATGAGCGGAAGCCGGGTTTGCCGAGATACAGGCCGAGTTTTCCGAAGGCCCCGAGTGCCTGCATCACCCGCGCCACGGCATACGCGTCGAAGAGCGGGTAAAACTCCGCAGTGTCGACGGGCAGGCGCCTGGACACCGCCGCAAGATATTCGTCAAGCAGCGCGCGACGGGTTTCCGTGCCGATCCGCGCCTTGGCATCGTAGAGCAACGAGGCGGCATCGTAGTGCAGGGCGCCCCGCCTGCCGGACTGATAGTCGATGTAGCGCGGCATGCCGCCGCACACCAGCACATTGCGCGACTGGAAGTCGCGGTACAGGAAATGGGTGCGGTCCGCGCGCAGGAGATAGGTTATGAGGCGGCCGCAGTCCTCGTCGTACGCCGCGCGGTCGAAGCGTGCGCCGCTGCGTTCGAGAAACTGCTCGCGGAAATACTGCATGTCGAACGTCAGCGCTTCGAGGCCGAATTCCGGCCATTGGTAACAGAGGCCGTAGTCCACCGCCTCCGCTGCGTCGATCTGGAAGCGTACGAGATCACGCAGCACCTCGGCATACATGTCGAAGGCCTCCGCATTGAGGTCGCCCTCCACGCGGCGCGTCCGCGCCCAGTCGAAGAGCAGATCGTCGCCGAGATCCTCCTCGATGTAGGCGCGCTCGTCGGAGGCAACGGCATGGATACGCGGCACGGGCAGGCCGCAGCGGAGGAAGGACGCGGTGAAGCCCAGGAAGGCGCGGTTCTCGGGAACATTGTCGCCCCAGATGCCGATGACCGAATGTCCGTCGCCGCGCAGCCGGTAGATGCGGCGTTCGGAACCGTCGCCGCGCAGCGCAAGTATGCCGGACGGATCGGACGAGAAGACCTCGCGGTACAGCGCCGCGAGCCGCTCCCGCCGCGCCTCCTCCGGCACCTGATCCGTGTACGCGTCCCGTGTTTCCATGCCCGCAAAGTATCCGACGCGGCGAACATTTGAAACCGGCAGTATTTCGGACTATCAGCTCCTATTTTTTCCCTGTTCCGCCGCGCCGTATTTTTCCCCTGCCGCGACACCCTGCCCGCTCCCACGATGCGCGCATTTCCCTCTTCACCGATCAACACATCACGCACCTCATGCCTGTCCACAATCTCGACCCCATTTTCCAGCCGAAACGCATCGCCGTTGTCGGCGTCACCCCCAACCCGCAGAGCGTCGGGGGAAAGATACTCAGCAATCTCGTCGGCGGCGGTTTCCGCGGCGTTGTGTACCCGGTCAGCGCCACGAGCGAGGCGGTGCTGGGCATCCCCTGTTATCCCGACGTGCGCTCGCTGCCGAAAACGCCCGACCTGGGCATCATCTGCACCGCAGCGGCGCAGGTGCCCGCGGCGGTGATCGAATGCGGCGAGGCCGGTGTCGGCGGACTCATCGTCAACTCGGCCGGCTTCCGTGAAGTCGGACCCGAAGGCCGGCAGCTCGAGGACGAGGTTCGCGCCGCCCTCGCGCGTTTCCCCTCGATGCGCGCGCTCGGGCCGAACTGCCTCGGCGTCATCGCTCCCGGTTTTGGTCTCAACGCCAGCTTCGCGAACGGCATGCCGCGCGACGGCCATGTCGCCTTTATCTCACAGTCCGGCGCGCTCTGTTCCTCGGTGCTCGACTGGGCCATCGACGAGAAACTCGGCTTCTCGTATTTCGTCTCGATCGGCAACGCGATGGATGTGGACGTGGGCGACCTCATCGATTATTTCGGCGAGGACGAAAAAACGAAGGCGATAATTCTGTACGTCGAATCGATCAACCGCGCGCGCGAGTTTATGTCGGCCGCGCGATCGTTCGCGCGCACCAAGCCGATCCTCGCCTACAAGGCGGGCCGCTTCGGCGAATCGGCCGCCGCCGCCGCGTCGCACACGGGCGCGATGGCCTCGGAAGACGCCGTGTACGACGCGGCCTTCCGGCGCGTCGGCGTCACCCGCGTGTACGACATCGGCGAGATCTTCGACTGCGCGGAACTGCTCGGACGGCAGAAGACGCCGCATGGTCCGCGCCTCGCGATCCTGACCAACGCGGGCGGACCCGGCGTCATGGCAAGCGACGCCTTGCTCGAGGCCGGCGGCTCGCTTGCGCCGCTGTCGGACGCGACACTTACGCGGCTCAACGAGTGCCTGCCGCCGATCTGGTCGCACGGAAATCCCGTCGACGTCCTGGGTGACGCGCGCTCGAAACGTTTCGAAAAGGCGCTCGCCATTCTGCTCGACGACACGGGTATCGACGCCGTGCTCGTGATCCTCACGCCGCAGGCGATGACCAATCCCACATCGATCGCCAAGGTCGTCGCCGACATCGCGCAAAAATCCTCGAAGCCCGTGCTCGCGGCCTGGCTCGGCGGAGCCAGCATGCGCGATGGCGTGCGTTTCCTCAACGACGCGGGCGTGCCCACCTACACCACGCCCGAACAGGGTGTGCGCGCGTTCATGACACTGGTCTCGCACGCGCGCAATCTCGAGACGTTGTACGAGACGCCGAAAGACGTGCCCGTGCACATCCCGTACGACCGCGCGCAGGTGAAAACACAGTTCGCGTCGATGATCGGGCAGGAGGGGCCGGTGCTCCCCGAACACGTCTCCAAGATGCTGCTCGAGGCCTACGGCATCCCGTCCACCCGGCCCTGGCCCGCGGCCGACGCCCATGCAGCGGCCGACATCGCCGACCGTATCGGCTACCCTGTCGTGCTGAAAATTCTCTCGCCCGACATCTCGCACAAAACCGAGGTGGGAGGCGTGATACTCAACCTTCTCGACCGCGACAGCGTGATAGAGGCCTTCGACACGCTGCAGTCGCGCGCGCGCGCGGCGATGCCCGAGGCCCGTCTCGAGGGCGCAACGGTGCAGCGCATGGTGCGCACGTCGGGCGCGGTTGAGATGATACTCGGATTCAAGAAGGACCCCGTCTTCGGAACGGTCATCATGGCGGGCATGGGCGGCATCACGGCTGAATTATTCAAGGACCGCGCTCTCGGCTTCCCGCCGCTCAACGAGCGGCTCGCGCGCAACATGCTTTCGTCACTCAAGATCTGGCCGCTGCTCGAAGGGTACCGCGGGCAGCAGCCCATGGATGTCGATCGGCTGATCGAGATCCTGATCCGGCTCTCCTACCTCGCGGCCGACTATCCGGAGATCGAGGAACTCGACATCAATCCGCTGCTCGTCCGTCCCGACGACGCCATCGCGCTCGACGCGCGCATCGTGATGTCGCGCGAGCCCGTGGCCCATGGAACGTACGCGCATCTCGCGCTGCGGCCCTACCCCGAGGAGTACGTGCGGGAGACCGCGCTCGAGGACGGCACACGCATTCTGCTGCGCCCCATCAAACCCGAGGACGAGCCGCTGTGGTTCGATCTGTTGCGCAGTTGTTCTCGCGAATCCATCTACACACGTTTCCGCTCCTTCTTCCATTGGGAATCACATCAGGCCGCGGTGCACTACTGCTACATCGACTATGAACGCGAGATCGCCATCGTGGCGGAACACGAAGAGGACGGCGTCAGACGCCTGCTCGGCGTGGGACGGCTCATCGCGTCGCCCGATTTCACCGACGCCGAGTACGCGGTGCTGGTCGCCGATGCGTGGCAGAACCGCGGTCTTGGCGGACTGCTCACGGACTACTGCCTCGACATCGCGCGCGACCTCGGCGTCCGCGAAGTGGTGGCGCAGACCACGGCCGACAATCCGCGCATGGTCAACGTGTTCCGCAGCCGCGACTTTGCGGTCACCCCCGACGTGGGCAGCTCGCTCGTCGAAGTGACCAAACGTCTGGACTGACACGGACGCGCGGCCTGCAACCTCGGCGGGTCGATAAAAAAAATGACGGAGCACGAAGGAGCGCATTGTCGCTCCCGTGCTCCGTCGCTATTTCAGGCGGAGTATGCCGGTCTAGAAAAACGCGGCCAGTGTTGTGACACGCGAACCGCCCTGGATTTCGATCCTCCAGGTTCCGCCGCTGAACACCGTGCGGTTGCCCTCGCCTTCGGTCATGGTCATGCCCGTCTTGGCCTGCAGCGCCTTTTTCAGCGCCGTGATAAAGGCCTCGCGCTTCCCGGCTCCGTACACAAGGCATTCGACGGAAAGCGAACGCAGCAGCGCGCCCGGATTTTCGTACACCGTGCTCGCGAAGGTGTAACGCATCGATCCGATCGTGAGGCCGGACGTCACATTTCGCCGCCGGTCGATAAGGACTTCGACCTGCTCCGGCTGCGGATCCGCGATGTTTGTGTGTAATGCGCGCACATCCGCGAAGGTGGTGGCGCCGTTCACACCGAGGAAGGCCTCGGCGCTTGTTTTCTTCAACACACCTTCGGCCGCGGCCTTGGCGTCGAAATAGTCGGTGGTGACGACGAAGTATTCGCCGATGTCCATGATGCCTTCATTGAGCGCCTGCAGGTACGACAAGTCGAAACGCTCGTAGCGCGGTTCCACGACATAGGCGCCCTTGCTGTCGATGAGGCCGTATTTCCCGTTCGATCCGGCGATGGCGACGGAACCGATGAAGGGCAGAGCGACCGGGAAACGCGGCGTGATGACCATCTCGCCCTTCTCGTCGATGTACCCTGTGGAGTCGCCGACACGCACCGCCGCGAGTCCGTTGGTGAACGGCGCCGCAACCGTGTACGCGGGCGCGATAACCATGGAGCCGCTCTTGTCGATCGCGCCGAATTTCCCCTCGAGCGACACAAAGGCCAGATCGCCTACGAAGTCCTGCGCGTTTTCATATTTGTGTTCTATGACGAGTTTGCCCGTCTTGTCGATGTAGCCCCAACGATCTTTCGCATCCTGCACCGCTGCAAGTCCGTTGCGGAAATACTGCGTACGGCGGTACGCGGGCGCGACGACAACCTTGCCGTCCTTGTCGATGAAGCCCCAGTTCTGCTTGTCGTCCTTCACCGCGGCGAGTCCGTCCGAGAAGAACCGGACTTCCTCGTACGTTGCCGGGATCTTGACAGTACCGTCGGGCGCCACAAATCCCCACTTGTCGTCCTTCATACGCGCCGGTGCCAGGCCTTCCACGACGAGTCCGGCCGATTCAGCATCCTTCATCGTCGCGATGGTCTCGCCTTTTTCATTGATGAACTCGGGGAAGCCGTTCTCCTTCACCACGCAGGCATATCCTTCCGAGAACCACGTGGCGCGCACGTATTTGGCCTCGATCGCGTAGGCGCCCTTGGTGTCGATAAAGCCCCACTTGCCGTCTTTCATGACGCGGGCGAGGCCGTTGGAAAAGACCGAGGCGGCGTCGAACTGCGGCGCGATCATGACCTGGCCGGTCGGATCGATATAGCCGAATTTTCCGTCGATGACGACGGGAATCAGTTCGCTCGAGTACTCCCCTTCTTTGGAACAGGATGAGAGGAGAAGGCAGAACAAACCGAGGAGGCACAAGGTGCTCGCGCGTTTCATGGTGAAAACTCCGGGGGCTGTGGGAGAGCGATCAGGGGAGCAGTACGCGGGATGCGGACTGACCCGGCAACATACAAAACACCCGGCGCCGCGCAAAACAAGCGGCCACGCGTTCAGTCGGCGGGTTTTTCGTAGACAAGTCCCGGGGCCTCGTCCTCCCACGCAATCGAGAGTATGCGGAAGTCGCGTCCTTCGCGCACGAGCTGGAAGCTGTTCACGCCACGCCAGGTCCGCGCGCCCTGCGGACCGTCGGCATTCACTTCGTAGGCCGACCACACATGGACGAGATCGCCGAAGCGTTCGTATTGCCGATGAATCTCCTTCTCCGCAAAACCGAAACGCCGCGATGAAGCCGTCGCGCGCTCGATAAAGTCCTGCAGGGTCATGGAACGTGTCACGACGGTGTCGATGTGGCGGCGGCGTATCGAGACAAGGCGCGCATCCGGATGAAAGAGCGTCGTGAAGCGCGTCCAGTCGCGTTCCTGTCCGGCCGGACCCGACACGATTTCGTACACGGCCCCGATGCTGCGGTCGAGTGCGGCGCGCAGTGAATCCGCAGAGGCCGCAGCACTTTGCGCTGCGACGTCTGCGCAGGGCAGGATCAACAGACCGAGCGCGAGCGCGCGGATGTATCGTGATGCGTTCATTCGATGCCTCCTCATGTGCCGCGCGACGTCCGTGTCGCGGCGGATTTTCTGTACACGATGTAGTAGTCGTTTCGCAGCACTTCGTCGTAGGCGGATTGGAGCAGTGCGGCGTTGGCCTGCCAGTGTTTCGCGATCACTTCGCCGTCGGGACTGGGTGCGAGTCCGACAACCACCCATTCGTACGACGACGTGACAAAGGCGAGGTCCAGATTCCGCGTGTCGAAATTGAGTCCGGTGACAAGCGATCTCGTCGGGATGCCGCTGGGCTGCAGTATTCGATGCGACTGCCCCGAACCAGTGGCGCAGAACAGGACGCCTCCGCGGTACTGCGCGCGCAGATGTTCGGCCACGGCCGTTGCGTGCGGGGTTTGCATGTAATAGAATCCGCCTGCCGCATCGGCGACGGTCACCACGTTGCCTTTCTGCAAGGACATCTGCAGTCCCGCCGTGAGAGCAAACAGAATCGCCGCCGCCGTTACCAGAGCGCGTGTACCGCCGCCGCGGCCTTTCCACCACGCGCATGCCGTCGCAACGGCGAGCGACACAAACGGCGACGCGAGCAGCACGTATCGCGAGTTCCACCACTCGGTCATTTCCGCGACACCGCGGAACAGCGAAAGCAGCGTGAAGAAGGGCATCACCAGCAACAGCAGCGCGAGAGCGATACTGTGGGCGCGGCCGCGCGCGCGCAGCATCAGCACCGTGCCCGCGGCGGCGACGGCCAGGAAGCCGTACCCGAAAATGGCTGCGGCCGTCACACCGTAAATCGAAAGCACGTTGCGGAACTGCAGGTAATATTGGGCGCGGACGGGCCTGTGCGCGGCCTGCCACGCGGCCGAGTAGTACTCGGCATGATTGAAGTAGAACGCGTCGCCGAACTGCACGTGATTCCAAAGCAGCCAGAAGGCCGCGCCCGTCCACATAAGCAGCGACAGCGCGACCGAAACACCCGCGCGGGCGAGGGGTGCGCGGCGACGGAGGAGGACGACGAGTGTGAAGGCAAACAACACCGCGGTGAACATCCAGGCCTCGTACCGGCAGAGCGTGGCGGCAGCCGCGGAAAGCGACGCCAGAAGGAGTGGCAGCGCACGCCCGGCGCGCGGGCCGCGCAACCAGACCATCCATTGCTGCACCGAGGCGATAAAGAAGAACAGGGTGACCGTCTCGGTCATGGCCGTCATGCTGATGTACAGCATGTTGGGATTCAGCGCGAAAAACAGCGCGCCGATCGCCGCGGCGATCGGCTCGTCCGTGACATCGCGCAACAGACGGTACATGAGCACCGCGCTCCACCCGAGCAGCGGCATACACACAACAAACCCCGCGAGCCCGGTGCGGAACAGCGGATCAATCAGCGAGAACGGGAGGAAGAGCAACTGCGGCAACGGCAGCCACACGGAACCAATCCAGTGCAGGCCGGGGCTGGTGGAGTCGATGATCATGCGCGTCTGCACCAGACGCGAGTTGGCATCGCCGTAAAACTGGAAGAAATACGGCTCCACAAAAAGCGCAAGCAGCGCGATGCACGAGCCGAGTCCGACGGTAACGGCAAATATTATCCGGGGGAGACGGTCTGCGGATTCAGTGTGTGACATGGACGGGTATCAGACTCCGAAGAGGAGGAAATAGGTCAGTGTGCAGGCAAAACCGAATCGCAGCGTGCCGTGCAAGGCGGGATTATCGCGTTCGGCGCGGGCGGTCACGATGCCGACGGTGAAGCTGAAGACGATGGCCGCGGCGGCCATCAGCACTCCCTGCCAGATGTGCAGCGAGCCCGCAAATGCGCGGCCGAATCCCCACACCCATGTGTTTCCGAAGATGAAGAGGATATGCGCGACGTAAATGTGAATCGTCTTTTTGCTCAACAACGAATACGTGGGGGCCCAACGGCGGGTCAGATGGAAAAAGACCGAATACAGCGAGATGAGCATGAACGACAGCCCGATCTTCTCGCCGAAGATAAAAGGACTCGAGATGAAGAAGTCGTGTTTCGGGAGGAGGACGGGCGCGAAGAGTTCCACACCGAGCATGACCATCACAAGCGCAAACCCGAGTTCGACCATGCGGATGGTGAACTTCCAGCGGTTCGGATCACGCAGCAGATGCAGCACATACCCGCCCATGCCCGCACCCACGAGCATGAAGCCGGTATGCGGGAAAATCGAGAAGAAGCTCCCGCCTTTGTACGTCAGATAATGCGCAAAAAACGCGGGGATGTGCGCGAACCAGTCCACATTGTGCACCCAGGGAGTCACACCCGCGATGGTTATACCCGTACCGAGACAGAGGATCGCGAACGATTGGTCCGACCTCGTGATCCGCATGAACAAAACGACGATGAGCAGCGACACGCCGATGATGTTGAGCGTCCCGACATGGAGGAAGCGGCCCCATTCATCGGGTGTCAGGACGGCGAGGCCCCAGACCCTGCCGCTCGGAAACACCAGCATGTAATCGATGAGGATCAACATCAGGGCGCGCCTGATGCGCTTGCGCAGCACGCGCGGCAGCACGCGCCCCGCTTCGTCGCGGCGCAGGCCGACAAAATTGACCATGCCCGAGATGAGCAGGAAGGTGGGTGACGTGAGTCCGCGCAGCCAGGTGTATATCGTGCCCCAGAAGCCCTCGTACGGCGGGATCTCGGAGGGAATCACGAAGGTCCCGATCGCGTGCCCCTGTATCATCATGAACACGGCCGCCAGGCGCGCAAAATCGAGCACCGAATATCGGGCGGAACCGGGGGACGGGAGTGTTGTGGTTGTCGGGGAGGATTCACCCATGGGGCATCATCGTGCGGGCAACGGAAACACAAGATACGAGGAATTGTTGCCCTCCGCACCCTCCGCCGCCTAGAGCGATGCCTCGAGCACGAGCATCCCCTGATGGGTGTGGTAGTCGTGATACTCGTCCCGCGACTGGTTCCGCAGGTAGCGGTACGCGAGTCCCGCCGCGAAGCGCGTGCTGCCGTCCGCCGCGCGCGCGATAGGCAGCATCACCCGCGCCTCCAGGGTCCCGCGCGCATCGATGCGCTGCGGAAAGGCCTCGAGCGCTTCGCCTGCGAGTGTGGTGGCAGGACGCGGATAGATGCGCCTCTCGAAGCCCGCCTCGACAGTCACGGTGGTGGACCACGGTCCGCTGCTTTCGAGCAGACACAGCGCTTCGTCACCCTGATAGCCGTACACATCCTCGAACACGTCGTCTTCCGAGGCGCCGATGATGCCGCGCGGATCGAGATACCGCGCGGTATTCGAGGGATTGATGCGCCGCAGGTACGAAAGTGTCAGGCGTGTACCGGCGCCCGCGCTCCAGACGGTGCCGAGCCCGAGTGTGATCTGTGATGCGGAAGGCGTCGAGTATTGCGATATGATGGTCTTCTTCGGCTTCACTCCCCCCTTGCCCTTGCCGCTGTTCCCGTTGCTCAAAAAGACGGTGTCGCTCACCTTTTCGGTGTAAATCTTGTATCCGAGCGAGACCGATCCGAACAGCTCGAAGGCAGGTGCGAGCCGTGTGTTCAAGGTCACCACGCCCGCCTGTTCGACATGGGTGAATTGCGTGAAGGAAGGATAGGATTTGAATCCGGCCTCGTACTGAAGACGGCCCATGAGCGGACCCACGATATGACGACGCAGCGTGGCCGAAAGTGCAACCTTTCCAAAATCGTAGAACGCATACTCGGCTTTGTCGAATCGTCCGCTGACGGCGGGTTTGAGTATGAGGTACGTGACAAGACTGTCATTGAACGCGGGTTCGTCCGCCGGTGCAAACGCCATCCACTGTGGCGCGGGCCGGCCGCTGCGGACGTTCCTCGTCACAGTCCCGCTCGAGTCCGTGCCGGTTTCTTCGTCTCCTC
The DNA here is from genome assembly GCA_016218045.1 of Ignavibacteriota bacterium. NCBI lineage: Bacteria > Pseudomonadati > Ignavibacteriota > Ignavibacteriota bacterium. The sequence continues at coordinate 78,548 of JACRFB010000056.1, read as the reverse complement.
CATCTTCCTCGTCGCCGGTATCGAGAGAGTCCTCGTCCTCGCCGGTCTCTTCATCCGAAGCGCCTTCATCGAGGGAATCGGCGGCGGCTTCATCGGAACTCTCCTCCTCCTCGTCGTCGCCGCGGTAATCGAGCTGCCACGACGAGTAGAGGCCGGCCATGTGCTGATGGTAGGTCCGCCCCGAGTACGTGCGGAAGGCCACGAGCGCGCCGTAGTAAAAGGCCTGATGGAACGAGTAGTCGGTGGAAAAATCGCGGGAGAGCGAGAGGAATACCTGATGATACACATCGGCGCGTTTGTCGCGGAACGAGAACGAATTGTCGTCGTAGGTGCTCATCGTCTGTATCGACGCGCCGTACTGCGCATACAGCGCGCCCGGAAGCAGCGCGCAGAATACCACCGCGGTGAGACACAGACGCCGAGTCATTTGCCACCTCCGCGCGGTGCCGGGGTGAAGCGGACCGTTTTCGCCCACGTGTGTTTCCGCCTTTTGATTTTGTCGAGATAGAACGCGCGCATCACCACGATGATCCAAAGCTGACAGTACGTCAGATACATCAGCCCGATGACGAACGTGGCACTGAAGGAATCCTCGCCATCGTAAGACAGGGCCAGCAGTATCTCCGCAAAAAAGAGCACCACGGCCACGCCCCAGACCAGCGAGTAGGGTCCGGGCAGGGTGATTGCCACGGTGTTGGTTGCGGCGAGAATGAACAGCGCGTCCGACACGAGTATGGCGATGAAGAAGACGTAGTAGAGCGCGAGCGAGTAGGCGATTTCGAGTCGCAGCTTCCGGCTGCGGATCGAGGAGCGCTGTTTGAAGAACTTCCGCGCGACGTAGTTGTTGCCCTGCACCCAGCGTGTACGCTGCCGCATCCATACTGCCCAGCTCTCCGGTTCCTGCTCCCAGGTCACGCTGTACGGGATGAACTTGATCTTCCACCCCTCGAGGTACATACGGATACTGAGTTCCGAATCCTCGGTGATGGCGTCCTCGTCCCACCCTTTCAGGCGCTCGATCACGGCGCGCCGAACCACAAAATTTGTTCCGGGCAGAGTCGCAATCTCGAGCATCTGCCAGCGCCCCGCCTGCAGTATCGACTGGAAGCTCAGCGTCTCGATGTTGATGAATCGTGTCAGCAGATTCCGCCGTTTGTTCACGGTGCGGAATTTGCCGAGCACCGCGCCGAGTTCCGGATGCAGAAGGAGCTGCGCGACGAGATAACGGAGCGCGTCGGGTTCCGGCGTGTTGTCGGCATCGTAGATTGCGATGACGTCGTGTTTCGCCACGCGCAGCGCCAGATTCAGCGCGCGCGATTTGCCCTTGCCGCCCTGCCCCGCGGGCACGGTGAAGGGAACGACGCGCGCGTCTCGCGCGGCGTACTCGGCCACAATCTCGCCGGTCCGGTCGGTCGAGCCGTCGTTGATGACGATGATTTCGAGCTTGTCGGCGGGATAGGCCAGCGCCAGCATCGCATCGAGCGTGTCGGCGATCACCACGTCCTCGTTGTGCGCAGGGATGAGAATGGAGACGGCGGGATAGTCGAACGACTGCGCGTCGACGTCGCGTTGCTCCTTGCGCGAGCGGATGTAATGGAAAAATCCGGCGAGTGTCAACACGAGCTGATACCCGATCATGAACCAGATCAGGATCACCGCCACAAGGAAGAGAATGCTCAGATCGAGGTCGAGAACGGATTCGAACATGATCACACCCCTCGTGGCACGGCGGATGCGCCGCGGCGCCGCGTGTATCGAACGATGAAGTAAAAGACGGCCATCACACAGACGGCCAGTGCGCCGAACACGACGATGAGTGACGACGACCAGATGCTGGTCAGGTCCACACCCCATGCGACGGTGCTCTGCGTCACGATGCGGACGGTATGGTCACCCGGAGGCAACACGATGGTGAACCGTCCGCTGCCCTTGCGCACCTCGAACGGCGTGGAACGACCGTCGACGAACAGATCCACCGGCGACTTGTTCAGCGAGGCATAACACCGTCCGCGCGCGCTGTAGAGGAACTCGACGCTGCGCTCGCCCTCGTCGATCGAGAGCAGCGTGCCCGTGAACGACAGGAGCGACGCGTGAAGCAGGTCGGAGGAAAAGAGGGTATTTCCCTCTTCTTCTGTGACAATTTCGTGTCTGCCTGCAGGCACAAGCAGCCGGCCGTCGTGCGCGGCGGTGCGCACCTTGCCGTCCATCAGCACGATGCGGCGGTTCCGCCCCAGCAGAAGCGTGGTTTCGACAGGCGACTCGATTCTGTATCCGGAGGGCAGGCGCGTCAGGCGGGCCGGACTCGCGGCGGCATTCGCGAGATAGGGCACGTCCTGCGGATTCACGCTGGATTCCGAGTAGAGTATGACCCGGTCGGCGCTGCGGCTTGCGATGGAGATGAGATGAAACGCCTCGGTGCCCGTCTGCAGCAGCGTGGGGAACATCGTGGGTGTCTCTGGCGACCGGAACGACAGGATGTTGAGATCGAGCGCGACATCCCTGCCGAGCAATGCGCGATAGCGGCGTCCGATCTCTTCGTAGCGGGAAGGATCCTCCGACCAGCGCGAGAGCGGGTCCTGCACATTCAACGTGAACGGATATTTCGCATGCAACGCCAGGATGCGTTCGATGTCCACACCCTGCGTACTCCGCAGCTCCGGCGAACCGAGATTGTCGTGCACCGTCAGCACAACATCGAAACCGCTGCGCGAGACGCGCAGTTTCGCGGCCAGCTCGAGCAGGCGTTCATGTACACGCACCATGACATCGACGCGGTAGTCCTCGAACTTCTTGAGGGCGCCCGGATTTTTTTTCCAGAAATACGGGCTCGCCGGATTCAGAAGAAGCGCCGGATCAAAACCGTGCAACGTGCGGAATTCGAGCCGCGCGGAGGGATGCATGGGTGTAAACGACTCGGGATCCGCGACGCCGCGCGGACCCGATTCGAAATACAACTCGGCAAAATTCACGCCGTCGAAATCCACCCGGTGCAGCAGCGTTTCGTACGAGCGCAGCATCGCGTCGAGGCAGCGTGGATCGGTGAGTGCAATCGGATAGCGCCACGAGGGCCGCGCGTCCTTGCCCGCCGCGTTTTTTTCGCGCCATTCCGGATGCTCGAGCCAGAATTTGTGGCTGATCTGCGGCGGCTCGAGCCAGGCGTACACGAGAATGCCGTTGTCGTGGCACAGGTCCACGAGTTTTGCGTAGTCGTACGTGTATTTCGGATACTCGTGCCAGCCGGCCGCGTGTACCGCGCGCACGCCCGCCGCCACCCATTGCTTCACGAGGTCCTCCGCGCTTATCGTGTTCCGGTACCCCGGATCGAAGAACACCTCGAGCGCGTCCCGGCGCAGCACGGGCATGAGTTCCAACGACCTGTGCATGTACTGCGCGAGGAAGGGGAAGCGGCTGTACCCCATGCCGCTGTTGGGATCGAAGCGGCATCCGAAATACAGGATGCGCCCGTCGCCGAAGGGCCTGCTGATGACAAGCGGCGCTTCCGACACCTCGTCTTGCGCCAGCACGTCGTCGTCGTCTCCCAGTTCGAACTTCGCGAAGGTCTCGGGCGTCTGCCAGTCGATCTGCTCTTCGGGGAAGAGGCGATCGCGCACTTTTTCCACGCGCAACACGGCGCCGGTAAACACGATGCCGAGTTCCTTGCTGAATTCCGTGCGCCCGTCGGTGATGCACCGGCCCCCTGCACGCACCCATTCGACGATGCGGCTGAATTCGCGATCCCGCATTGCATCGACGCAGCCATAGGGCACGACGACAAGATTGTGCCGCGCGAGGGAAAACTCCGCGCGCGCATGTAATGTGTCGAAGGGCACGCCAATCGCACCGAGAGCGTTCGCAAAACTCTGTTGATCGCGCAACGCTCCCCCGGTGGCCGCGGTGTCCCACACGATGGCGGCGCGCGCCTCGTCCCGCGTCGTGCGCGGGGGGAAGACGTACTCGACCAGGTCGCGCGCGGCGCGCTCGATGGACTCGAAAAAGCCCTGCTCACGCGCGCGGATCTCCGTCGGTGTGGCGACATAGGTTTCGCCGTCGCGCGTCTGAATGCGGCGCGACACGGCGCCGCTGCTCCGCTTCGGCTGCACTATCGTGCGCGCGATTTTCCCGTCGCGGGCGATGTAATACTCGCGCAGAAATTGATCGTGCAATTGCACGGTGGCCGTGCCCCTGCCGGTGAGGATGGCCTTGTCGCCCATCGAGACGAGGGCGTTCATGTCCTTGACGTCCACATAGGTGTAGCCGCGCTGTTTGACGCCGCGGACAAGCCGCTGCAGATTTTCGAGCGGCACGAAGGAATGATAGAAACACGAGGCCCAGCCGTCGCGCACCGCGAGATGGGCGTCGGCACCACGCAACACCCTGTCGACATTGGCCGACGAGACGCCCGCCGAATCGGGATCAAAGGGGATGAAGCCCAGGTTCTCGGGCAGAATGCGCTGGCCGAAGAGATCCCGCTGTATGAGATACGGGAAGAATTGGCTGTAGTCCTCGTTGTCGATCGCGAGCCGCTGCTCCATCGCCGTGCTGAAGATCGACGCCACGGCCTCGTAGGTTTTCAGCGATCCGGTGTAATGCGGGGTTTCCCATAAGACGGGATAGAACCCGTTCCGCACGAACTCCTCGAGTCCCAGCAGAATTTTCTTGCGATGACCGTCCACCGTCTCGCCCCGTATGGGGGCGTTTTTTGCGTCGTCCCAGAATTCATAATCGGCGGCCGTCACTCCCTTGTATTGATGCGTGCTGCCGTGCATCGCGATGGTGCCGCCGTTGCGCACCATGTACCGTAGCGCATCGGCAAAGTCGGGCTTGTCGGAAATGGACACACGCAAACCCTGGCCGGGGTCCACGAAGAATGGAACCACCGACACGATAAACGGCACGTGTTCGGCCGCCAGGATGTCGGCCACTGCGCGGAGGCGGTCCGGATCCTCGAGGGGATGCACGTCCTCAATGCGCAGCAGCGCGCGGTGTGATGTCGCGTGCGGCTGCCCGAGAATGTCGTGAAGGATGTCCGCGAAGAGGAGATAGCGGTCGGTCTCCGTCGCCGATGCAAAGGGCGAATCGGCGACATACCAGAAAGCGCCGCTGCGCAGTATGTACGGAATCGTGCTTCCACGTCCCGAGGCCGTCGCAAGCACGCTGCAGCGCGATGGATCGGTGACACGGCACACGGTGATGTTAGGTTCCTCCTTGGTGAAGGTCTGATTCCCCCGCCGCACCACCGAGTAGCCGGTGGACGTATCGACTGCGACCGGCATGAAGCCGTAACGCGACGGACTGGGCACAACACGATTGTACGCGATCATCCCCGTGTGCAGCCAGACGAGGGTGCGTGTGCGCGCGGCCGCGTCGCGCAGAAACGCCTCGGGCGCTTCGCAGCGGAGTGTAAAGCCGAGCCAAAACACGGCATCGTAGGCTTGCATCGCGCCAGGCTTGTAATCGGCTCCCGCCGTGATCGTGATGCGTGTGTCGAAATGCCCGAGCAGCGCGCCGAGCTGACGCGCGTCACCCTTGGCATAGTTGCTCGTCTGGTCGGCCCCCTCGTACACGATCAATACTGTACGGGCCGGCGCGGCGTGCAGCAGCGCCGGGATAAAAAGGCAGAGCAGAAGCAGCGCCAATTTGTGTGTCATGGCTTCAGGACGATGATGCGGCGGTAGGCGGTATTGCCGTTGTCGTGCATCGAGAGAAAATACAGCCCCGATCCGGGAAAGTCCGCATGAAAAATCGTGAGCACGGCTTCACCGTCCCCGTCGATCACCCGGGCCGATATGTCGGCCACCAGTCGCCCGGATGCATCCAGCACCCGCACGGACGGCGGCGAAGCGCCGCCTGCTCTCCGCGTGTACCTCATCGTCACACGTGCCATATCACGTACCGGATGCGGCACGGGTGCACCCAATACAATATCCGTCGCTCCGGCGGCTCCATCAGCAAGTGTCACCACCGGCGAGTATTCCCAGCGTCCGTCGGTGTCGATCATACGAAGGCGGTAGTTTCGCGTCGTTCCCGGTGTGTAGAGGGCGTTGTCGATCCATGTGTATGCGGTCCCCGCGCCCGCGCCGCGTGCAGGCACGTACCCTGCCACGTTCCACTGCCCGTCCGTGCGTCGCTGTACCTCGAAGCCGTCGGTGCCGCTTTCGCCGGACGTCCGCCAGTCGAGCCGCGCAAGACCATCGATCAACCGCGCGTCCAAATGTGTGAGGGTGACGGGCGTCGGGTAGGAGGAGTTGAACAGCACCTGTCCGTAGTCCCCCGCGATTCGCAGCACACCGCCGGCCATCGTTGCGCCGTACAGCGCATACATTGCGTGGCTGATGTCGGGCGTCCAGGTGAGTCCGGCGTCGCTCGAGTGCAATACGATGCCGCTGTCGCCCACCGCGGCCAGATCCGACGATGATGTCTGCACGACGCGGTACAGCGCCGCTGTCACGTTCGATGGCGCGTCGTCCCATGTCTGTCCGTCGTCGGTGGTGTAGAGGATGGTGCCCATGTCCCCGACCACCCAGCCGTTGCTTCCCGAGAGTGTGACGCTGAACAGTGCGTCCTGCGTGAAACTCGTCTGCCTCTGCCAGGTCGCGCCGCCGTTGCTGGTGTGAAGGATCAGTCCGCCTGCGCCCACGACGCTGCCCGTCGAGGCATCGAGCATATCGATGGCGTAGAGCGCATCGAGTGTGCCGCTCGCGACGCCGCTCCACGACGCGCCGCCGTTGGTGGTGCGCAGGATGCGGCCCGACAGGCCCACGGCGAAACCGTTTTGCGCGTCGATGAAGTCGAGGCCATTGAGTGTCACCGAGGTCCCGCTTGTCTGCGCCGTCCACGACGCGCCGCCGTTGCTGCTGTGCAGCATCGTTCCCGCATTGCCGCAGGCCCACACATGCTGCGCGTCGGACGCGCTGACGGCGTACAGTGCCGACGAGGTGCCGCTGTTCACGCCGTTCCACGTGCTACCGCCGTCGGTCGTGCGCAACACCGCGCCGCCGTCACCCACCGCCCACGCGGCGCTTCCGTCGGCGGCTGTAATGGCGTTGATGGTGCTGCGTGTGCCCGCGAGCAGATTCGAAAAGTTCTGGCCGTTGGTCGAACGCAGCAGATCACCAAAGACACCCGCGGTAATCACGGCGGTGCCCGAAAGACCGAGCCCTTCGAGACCCCACTGCGTTCCCGAGGTCAGGGCGCTCCACGCCAGTCCGCCATTGGTGCTGCGCAGCAGCGTGCCCGCTTCGCCGCAGGCATATCCGATATTCTGATCCGCAAACACAACTTTATTGACATCTTGCGATGTCGGGACACCCGCAATACGCGTCCATGTGGTTCCCCCGTTTGTTGTTCGCAGTATGGTGCCGCCTGTGCCGGCCGCCCATCCGCGGCTCGCATCGAGGAAGAAGACGCCGATGAGATCGAATCCGGTGCCCATCACCGACTGCGTGGTCCAGGTCGTGCCGCCATTGGTTGTCTTCCGGATGGTCTTGGACGCCCCCACGGTCCAGCCGGTGCTGGTATCGATGAACATGACGTCGTTGAGATTCGCAGTCGCGGCGCTGTTCTGGCTGCTCCACGTCGCTCCGCCGTTGCGTGTGACGTACACCATGCCCGCATCACCCACCGCCCAGGCATGATCCGCGTCCGGCGCGGAGACCTGGTTAAAACCCGCGCCGGTGGACGCGCTTTGCGGCGACCAGCTCGCTCCGCCGTCGGCGCTGTGCAGTATCGTGCCGTAGTCACCCACTGCCCACGCGTGCTGCGACGACGTAAGCGCGACGCCGCGAAGAAAGTGATTCGTACCGCTTTCAACAAAACTCCATGTCGCGCCGTTGTCCCCGCTGCGCAGTATGCTCCCCGCCGCGCCGACGGCCAGACCTTCCGCGGCGCCCGGAGCGAAGGACAGATTCCAGAGGTCGTTGCCTTGCGGCAGCGGATGCTGCCAGGCCCACTGAGCATGTGCCGTTGCGTACAAGGCACACAGCATCGATACACCGGCGGCCAGCATCAGCAGGCGGCGGCCGCTGTATCGCGTTTCAACGAGTGGTTCTCTCTGAGCTTCTGACGGCCAATGAAGTTTCGTGTATGTCACAAGTGTCTCCGTGCCGTGTCGTTGTGGTCGTGAGGGGTATTCAAAGTAGGATGCGAGCGCCGGACCGAGGATTCGTGCCGGTGTGTCACCGAAGAGCCATGATGGTTCTGGAGACAACGCGTCTGCCGATTCGTACAACAAGGACATACGTGCCTGCGGCGGGGAGCAGAGAGCGGTGCAAAAGAAGCTCGCCGCGTCCCGTGTCGTCGGCTATGGCGCGTGCAAGCTCGGCATCGGCATTGGCCACCTCGCGCCCAAGCAGGTCGTACACACGCAGCGTGCCACCAGAGCCGGGAGTAATGCCGTGAAGCGGAACGCGGGTCTCGCCCGTAAAGGGATTCGGGTAATTCGCACCGATCGACAGGGCGGTCGGTTGCGCTGCGCCGTGCATGGCGCTGGTCCCATTCCCGAGGCGCAGCATGGTGCCGAAGTCGCCGGAAATCATGCCTGTTTCCGCGTCGGGAAAATGGACGCAGTAGAGACTTGCCGCCGCGGGGGAATAGACACGATTCCATGTCACGCCTGCATCGGGACTCGTGAGGATGATGCCGCTGTCGCCAACAGCCCAGAGCGCCGCGCGCGACGGTGCGGCGACCACGTACAACGAGGCGCCAACACCCGAGGTCTGCCGGCTCCATGTCGCTCCGCCGTCGCTGGTGTGCACGATTGTACCTTCGTCACCACACGCCCATCCTTCGTCGGGATCGACGAAGCGCGTCCAGTACAGCGTCTGTTGTGTGCCCGTGTTTCCGCGCGTCCAGGTGGCTCCCCCGTCGGAGCTGCGGAGTGTTATGCCCGCTTCACCCACGGCCACGACCCGCTCGCGCGAGATGGCGTGCAGGCCGTACAGGTATTCCTGCCTCCCGGTGTTCTGGCGCGACCAACTTCGTCCGCCGTCGTCGCTGCGCAACACGAGTCCGAGTTCTCCCACGGCCCAGCCGCGCGCGCTGTCGGCAAAGTCGACTGCGAGCAGGATGTTGGTGAACGCGTTCGGTTGTTGTATCCAATGTGCTCCGCCGTCGGACGTCCGCAGTATCACACCGCTTTCGCCCACTGTCACCGCCTGATCGGCGCCGAGGGCAAAACCGCCGAAGAGTGAATTGCCCACGGGAGGCGCCTGCACTGTCCAGTGCGCCCCGCCGTCCGCCGTGTGTACCACCACGCCGTCCTCACCGAAGCCCCAACCGCGCTGCGCATCGATGAAGCTCGTCCAGTTCAGACTTTTTCTCGTGCCTGTGCTTGTATCCACCCACAGCGCGCCGCCGTCGCTGCTGCGAAGCAGATGCCCCAGATCTCCCACCGCGAAGTACAGCGTTCCGAGACCACACACGGCCTCGAGAACCTCGTCGCCGAGTCCGGATGCAACCGTCGTCCACTGCGCTCCCGCGTTTGTGGTGTGCAGCAGTATGCCGCCGTCGCAGACCGCCCAGAGTTCGGCGTCCGTTGCCGCGTGAAGGTCGTTCACGTTTCGGGCGGTGGGGACGGATTGCTGATCCCAGCGCGCGCCGCCTGTGTTTGTCGTGTACACCGTTCCGCCGCTGCCGCATACCCACGCGGCGCCTGAACCAGTCACCGACACCGCGAAAAGATCCGGACTCCTTGGTATTTTTTTCAGCACCCAGCTCGCGCCGCCGTCGCTGCTGCGCAGCACGGTGCCCGCGGCCCCGACGATGTATCCGTCGCCGGCATTCACAAACTGCACCGCGTTCAGGGAGACCGACACACCGGACGTCTGCCGCGTCCAGTTCGCGCCGCCGTCGGAGGTGTGCAGCACGATCCCGTTGTCGCCGCAGATCCAGCCGCGCTGCGCGTCGATGAAACAGACGGCGTTATACCCGTCCGTCGCACCTGTCGACAATTCTCTCCATTCCGTTCCGCCGTTTGTCGTGCGCAGACACGCGCCGTTATCACCCACCGCAAAGGCGGTGACGGCGTCCACCGCGCTGAGACCCAGCAGATTGTCGGTCAGGCCGTCCATCTCATGGAGCCAGTTCGAACCGCCGTCAAAACTGTGGAGGATCGTGCCGTTGTGACCCACGATCCAGATCGACTGTGGATCCGGCATCGCCACGGCTGTCAGGGTGTTGCCCGTGGGGGACGGCGAGGACCAGCGCCAGCGGGTCGGTGCCTGTGTCGTGCCTTGAACATGGATCTGTGCGTGCATGTGTCCGGCACACACGAGCACAGCGAGGATGGTGATACGGACTTTATTCATGGAGGATCGACTTCGGCGTTTTTGGGAAAGTTACACGTTCCCGCCGAACTTTCGATCCGTTTGGGCCGGATTCTTGAAAAATGTGCAGGCGCCCTGAATCGGCCACAGACCTCAGGCGGTCTTCACCACTACCAATGTCATGTCGTCGTGCTGCACCGCCTCGCCTTTGAAGCGCATCGCCTCGGCCACAATCGAATCCTGCAGGGATGCCGCGTCGATCTCCGACGCCGACCGTACGTGTGCGCGGAGGCGGTCCTCGCCGAATTCCTGCCTCGACGCGTCCATCATTTCGGTCAGGCCGTCGCTGTACAACACGAACACGGTGCCCGGTTCGTAGCGCAGCTCCAGTTCCTGCAATTGGCTGTCGAACAGCTCGCCCTTCTCGAGACCCATGCCGATGCCGTCGGCATCGACGTAGCGCGCCTCGCCGTTGTGCGCGAGCAGAGGCAGCGTATGTCCCGCGCGGCAAATCCGCACCGTGCGTGTGGCGGGATCGAACAGGGCGAGGATCATGGTGATGAAGGAATTTTTCTCCATGCCCTCGACCATGCGCCTGTTCACCTGCGTGAGGATTTCGCGAGGCGAACCGTGCATCTGCGCGGCGAGCTGTATCATGCCCTGCACCTTCGACATGTACAGGGCCGCGGGCATCCCCTTGCCCGAGACGTCGCCGATCGCGACAAGCATCTGTGTGCCGTTCACCGGGATGAAGTCGAAATAGTCGCCGCCGACCGACTGCGCGGGGAGCGAGATTCCGCTGATGTCGAGTCCGTCGATACGCGGACGCGACTTGGGCAGCAGCCCTTCCTGTATGCGGCGCGCGAGCAGGAGCTGATGCTCCATCTTCTGCTTCTCGATCTCGCTCAGGTGCAGGCGCGCGTTCTCGATTGCGATGGCGGCCTGGCTCGCGACAGTGGCGAGCAGATCCGCGTCCTCCTGCGAATAGAGCTTGCCGGATTTTTTTGCGCCGACATGTATCACGCCTATCAGTCGCTGCTGTATCAGCAGAGGCACGCTGAGCATGACGCCGGCGTCCACCAGCGCCCGTTTCTCGGCCGCGGGCAGCGCCAGCGCCTCGAGTTCCTCGGCGCGCAGCGCAAACGACTGCGCGGCGCGTGTGGCAAGGAAATGTGCGGGCAGACCGCTGTCCTTTTTTTCGGCGGGCAGGGCGTCCTCGGCAAATCCGCGCGTCACAATTCCGCACCCCGTGCTGTCTTCGCAGATCACCACGGCGACCTTCTCGATGTGCATGGTCGACGAGATGCGCGAGACGATCAGTTCAAGTATCTGCTCGAGATTTATCATGCTCGGCAGTTCGCTACTGAATTCGAGCAGTGCGCGCTGGTAGTTGTAGCGCTCTTGATAGAAAATCCTGTCCACCCATTCCTGCACACGCCGTTTCACGGGATCGAACAGAAAGGCGATCACCAGAAACGCGACGACGGCGAGAATCTGATTTTCCTCGCGTCCGATGATAAAACCGACGATGCTGCCGAAGCCGAATACCACCAGCACGTACACACCCGCGATGGCCGCCGTGATGATGCCGTAGATGATGCTGCGTTTCACGACAAAACCGACGTCCATCAATCGTGATCGGATGATGGCGTACCCGAACGCGGGAGGCACACCGGCCATCAGCACGACCGGGATCAACAGCTCGGGATTAAAGTACGCGGCAAAAGGGTGCAGCGTCGAAAGGATGAGCAGGTACATCACGGCCGCGACACCGATAAGCACGGCCTGCACGATGGGCCTCAACGGCGGCCGCTCCTCTTTCGGGATGTGCCGGAAGTAGCTGTGCGCGAATATCACGAGTCCCGCGATGTAGAATCCGTTCAGGGCCGTCAATCCGTACCCGACAAGCCGGTACGGAACCATGCTGCCGGAAAACACCTGGTACAGCAGCGGCGCGCTGCACAGCAGGGCGCCTGCGTAGAGAAGCGGGAGCAGCCACTTCCTGTCGGCGATGCGTCGGCGAATGGGGAAACGCAGGAAAAAATGCACAAAGACCGGCGGCGCCAGCACGCGCGAGAGCATAAAGCCATAGCCGAGCAGGAAAATTTTCCAGCGCGGATCCACGGCAGGATCGGGACTCACGTTCACGAGTCCGAAATAGAGCATCGACAGAATGCCGTAGCGGCCGAACTGCCGCTGCAACCGTCCTTCGGGTTTGAGATAGACCACGAACAGGCCGACGACCAGAAAGCCGAGACCGAGCAGGAAAAAACCAATGTAGGGAAACTCGATGAGTTTGATGATCTCGATCTTCGTCTCGAAAGTGCGGCCGTCGCGCTCCACCCTGTACGTCGCGTACTCACCCGGCGCGTGACGATTGATCAGCATGTTCGGATCGCGCACCGACATCACGGGCACGCCGTCGATGGCGAGCAGCCAGTCGCCGTTGCGCAGCCCCGCGCGGTCGGCCACTCCGTCGGGCACGATGTCGGTGATCAGAAGACGGCCCGGCCGGTCCTCGATCGGCAGCCACGCGCACTGGTCGTTGGTCCGCACCTTCAACACCATGACGTCGGCAAAATTGATGGAACACGTCGCCAGCACTCCGAGTGCAAAAACCGTGTACAGAATTCGTATCTGCCGCGGAGACAGTCTGTCGAACGGATTTTTCATATGCGCGTCTGAAAGCTACACGGGCGAGGAAAGGAAACGGATGTGTGACACGGTCCGCCTGGAAGGAGAAACATTGTTGTGCGAGGGAAAATACAAAAAGTTTCACCCGTCCTGTCAGGGGAGAATCCCGTCGCTGTTCGCGATTCTCTGCATGGACTGCTACCTTTGTCACGAACCGTCCTTCGCGCGCAGCCGCGCGCAATCACCGTGGAGCGTTCAGAATCGTATGAAAACCGCGCGTTCCCTGCTGTTGCCGCTCTGTATTCTCGCTGCGGCCCTGGCGATTATCGTCTGGCTGTATCCCGTTGCACATCCGTTCGGAGGTCTCGTCGCACCCGTTCCGCGTGGCCGGATCGAGTCCGAGGCGCTCGCTCTGCTGCGCGAGGCGGCGGGCAACGAGCGGACGCCGGGAGTTGTGATCGCTCAACTGTCGCGTGATGCGGACGCGCTGCGCGCGGCGCACGCCAAGACCGGCATCGAGGAGGCCAATCGCGCGGCGCGCACAGGATTCCCGATGTACCGATGGACGGTGCGATTCACCGCGCTGAGCGACGTCCGCATCAGCACGCGCGGCATGAACGACGACGAGCGCGCGTTTCGGCGCGCGTCGCGCATCGTGACCGGCGATGCGCAGGTGCGATTTGATGTGTGGGGACGGCTGCTTCATCTCGCCACGCCTCTCAGTGACAGCACCTCCTTTCATCCGACCGCGCGCCGTGTAGCGGCGGAACAGGCGCGGTCTTTTCTCGAGAAGCGCTGCATCCTCGAAGGCATGGATGCCTCGGTACCGCCCATAACCACTCGCGAGCTGCTGCGCGACGCCTTCGAGCGGTCGCTCCAGCCCGTGGGCGACACCGCCCTCGCGGCGCTGCACGTGTTTCAATGCGTCGTGTGGTCGGATATTCTGGCCGACAGCGCGCGGTTCTCCGTCACGGTGCAGGACAATGCCGTGACGCGCTACGAGATGAGTCACGGCGTGCCGCCCGATTCGGAAGAAATCCCGTGGATGCGTCTCGTCTCGAACGTATTGCTTTTCGGACTCGTGATCGTCGCGATGATCGTGGTGTTCCTGCGCCGCATCCGCGCCTACGAAATCGGCTGGCGGAGGGCATTGGTGCTCGGTATTCTCGGCGCCGTCTGCTTCATCACCACACTGGTGTTGCAGATGGAAGGACAGCAGACCTGGGAGCTGTTGGTGGCGCTGCTCGTAGCCCCGACCTTTTTCGGCGCGGCGGTGGTGTTTGTCTGGGCCGTCGGTGAAACGGTGTCGCGGGAAGGCGGCTCCAACAGATTCTTCGCCTTCGATCTGCTTGGGAAAGGCCATGTATTACACTCCGAAATCGGGCGCGCCATACTGGCCGGCATTGCGGGGGGCGCATCGGCCTTCGCCGCGTGGCTGCTGGTCGCACGTATCATCGCCGCGGTGTCGGATCTGTCACTCATGCCCGGCGATGGATCTCTCGAGACCGCCTTCTCCTCGTCGCTGCCCGGCGTTCTGATCTTCGCCCGCGAGGTGCAGGGCGCGCTGTTCCTCACCGCGGCCATTTTCCTCTTCCTGCTTCCGATCATCGAGAAGCGCATTCACTCCCGCGCGCTTCTTGTTGCTATCGGCGCCCTCGCGTACGCAGTGGCGGTGCAGAAGAACACCGAACCGTTTGCCGCGGGACTGCTGATCGATGCGGCCGCCGGCGCCGTGTTTTCGTACATCGCCCTTCGACGCGGCGTACTTGCGGTGCTGCTCGCGCTCGTGTGCAGCGGCGTGCTCGAGTCGGGAACCGCGCTGTTCGGCATGCACAGCGCGGGACATCTCGGGTGGGCATGGGGACTGGCCGCCGCCGGAGTCGCCGCCTGCGTACTCGCCGCCACGGCGCTGCTGCTGCGCGACAGCGATGTGAGGCCCGACGACATCGCCCCATCCTTCGCCGCGCGTATCACGGAACGGCAGCGGCTGAAACGCGAACTCGACGTGGCCCGCGACGTGCAGATGAGTTTTCTGCCGAAGGAAGGTCCGGCACTGCCCGGGTATGTCATCGCCGCTCGCTGCCTCCCGGCCTACGAAGTGGGCGGCGATTATTACGACTTTGTCGATCTTGGGCGCGGCCGCCTCGGTGTCGCCATCGGCGACGTGTCGGGCAAGGGCACGCAGGCCGCCTTTTACATGACGCTCACAAAGGGTTTCCTCCGCGCTCTCGCACACAGATGTTCCTCGCCCGCCGATGTGCTGCGCGAAATGAACGGCCTGTTCCAGCACAATGTCGAACGCGGCCATTTTGTGAGCATGGTCTATGCGGTGTTCGACCGTGAACATGGCACCGTGACACTCGCGCGCGCGGGCCACAATCCGGTGGTGCATATACGCGCCGACGAAACGGTGCTGCTGCGCCCGCGCGGATCCGCACTGGGCCTGCACGGCAGCGACATGGAGATCGAGGACCTGGTGCTCCCCTTCACGCCGGGCGACACGTTTGTCTTTTACACGGACGGTTTTACGGAGGCCATGACTCGCGCGCGCGAGGAATTCGGCGACGATCGCTTCCTCGAGGCCATCGGCAGGCATCCGCACGACGATCCGCACACACTGCTCACCGCGCTCGTTTCCGAGGTGCGGGAATTTGTGGGTCGCGCGGCGCAACACGACGACATGACCATGGTGGTGGTGCATCTCGACGCCGTAGAACGTGTGGAAGATGTGCGGACTTCCCCGGGCTCCATCCCCTGAACGGACAACGCGCCCTCGTGAGGCGCGTCGTCCGGAAACAGAGATCTATGTGAACGTTTACCGTGTGATGTGTATCATCTGCGAACCGAGGATGATATCACGCGAGGTCAGGACCACGAGGTAACTTCCCGCGGCGGAGGCCCCGGCCCCGAACCACTGTATGATGTGTGCGCCCGCGCCGAGCTGTCCGCGCTCGATACGGCTCACAAGTTCCCCTGCCTGTGTGTACACGGAGATAAACACGGGTGCGGGATCCTCGAGCTGAAAGCGGATGTCGATGGGACCGGTCCCGCGCATGTAGGGATTCGGCGACACGACCACCGGGCTCGCCGGCGCGGAGGATTCGTTGCGCACTTCCACGATGGTGGAGATGGTGGCGCGGCCATCTCGATCTATTTCTTTGAGACGATAGTAGAACGGACCGGCCGCCTCGCGCGAGTCGACGTCGGTGAACTCGTACGAGCCGGGTGTGTTGCTGCTTCCGCGGCCGGACACGAAGCCGATGCGGATCCACTCGCGGCGGTCGCCCGATCGTTCGATGTCAAAGCCGAGGCAGTTCGATTCCGATACCGTGGTCCATGCAAGTTCGGTGCCCTCGCGGCTGCGGCGTGCCGAAAATGCGGTGAGTTGGACGGGAAGGGATCCGTTCTGAATATTCGAGAACGTTGCGGTGGAGAGTGTCGCAAAATCCACCGTACAATTGCTGCCGGCACATGCTGCAAAGTCCTTGTTGATGCTCTGCGAGCTGGTGGATGTGCCGTAGCTGAGTTTGATGGGTGTGTTGTCCGTGATCGGCGGCTGCTGCGGATTCAGTGACGCACCGTAGATACACGTGACGTAGGTGAGGACGCAGATCGGAACCTGGAAGTCCACATAATAGTGTGTCGTACCGGCCACCGCGCCGTAGCGCATGCCGGTGGGATGCGGCGCATACACGTTGATATGTTGCGCACCGTCGGGAGAGTTGACAAAGACGTAGTCGTCGGCACCGCCCGAGGGCATACCGTTGATACCCACGCTGCACATGTGCACGTTGGAGGCGTTGTACACTTCCACTATCCACATGTACTGTGCAAATCCGCGCTGCCCTGAGGGATCACCCTCCACCTGCATGCGGAAATACGCGTTGGTTCCATCGCTGGCGACAAGCACGGAGGGTGGTGCGTTGGTGGCGTCGAAGATAAGGTCGGTCGATGTTGGATTTTCGTCCGACCCGTCCTGGATGTAGGTCCCCGCGGAATAGCGGTACCCCACCCAGCTCGCGTTGATCCAGTTGCCCGCCGTCCATCCCGTACACATCGTCCCGCATTGGGCGTGCATACGGGCGGTCGGAACACAACCGGTAAGTATGTATGTGAACACAAAAATGGTAGCCAATTTTATCTTCATCGAAAACTCCTGCATTGGAATGTTTCTGCAAGAGTCTTCGGTAGCAATCCACGTGCCGACATTTCAGGGCACTGTGAATGCAAGACTTAGACCACAGGAATATTCGGCACGAGCGGCTATGCGGCAAAAACTGCATACCGCGGCACTCCCTTCTTCAAAGTGTGCAGAACGGAAATATCCATCCGACGGCGGACCCGGCAGTGCCCGTGCCGCGCGTTGCGGAATGCGCTGGCCGAGCGTTCCGAGTGGAACGACGGCGATGGGACGGAAGAGCGCAAAGCAAAGCGACCCCCTAGCCGCCGTCGGGACTGGATACGTTCAAATGTGTACGAGTGGGTGATTGGGCGCTGATGCCCGGCGTCGGGCGCACTTCCCACAGGCGAAAGTCGAGGCACCGACTCGCGAGTGTATCACGGGGAAAGCACCAATACGGAAAGACGCAATCAGGCGCTGAAATGTACAGCAATTATTCCCGAAAAGCGAATCGTTATTCTTTTTCATAACTTTTTGCAGGGTCGATGCGGAAGGCGGGTCTGGATTCTGAATCCGTTCTTGTCCATTTTAGAACCCATCCATTCATCAACGGGAAACACAATGCCCGCACGATCATCCGAACCATCCGCGCATGAATTTCGGCGCGAACTCGGCCTGACCGCCTCGACGATGCTTGTTATCGGGTCGATGGTGGGATCGGGCATCTTTATTGTCAGCGCGGATATTGCCCGCACAGTCGGCAGTCCGGGGTTGCTGCTGCTTGTCTGGATCATCACCGGCGTGGTCACGCTTATTGCCGCGCTGAGCTATGGCGAGCTGGCGGGCATGATGCCGCGCGCGGGCGGACAGTACGTGTACCTGCGCGAGGCCTACAATCCGTTTGTGGGTTTCCTGTACGGGTGGACGCTGTTTATGGTGATCCAATCCGGCACCATCGCCGCGGTGGCTGTGGCCTTTGCGAAGTTCACGGCGGTCTTTTTCCCGGGTCTCGGCGAGAAGGTTGTTGTCCTCACTCTTTGGGGCCGCGGCATTACGGCGGCGCAGCTTGTCGCCGTGGCGAGTGTGCTCGTTCTCACATGGATCAACATGCGCGGTGTACACGAGGGCAAGCTTGTGCAGGTGGTCTTTACCGTTGCGAAAGTTGCGGCGCTTTTTGTGCTCATCGTGCTCGGTTTGACCGTGGCCGTGAATGCCGACGCCCTGGCCGCAAACCTCTCCGGATTCTGGGACGGCGTGCAGGTGACGGTGGGCGCGGACGGCCTGACCCACGTGCCTCTCAGCGGTGCCGCGGTCATTGCCGCGATGGGTGTGGCGATGGTGGGATCGTTGTTTTCGTCGGATGCGTGGAACAACATCACCTTCACCGCGGGCGAGGTCATCAATCCCAAACGCACGATCCCCCTGAGTTTGGCTATGGGCACGGCCGTTGTGACGCTGCTGTATCTGCTCGCCAACGTCGCCTATCTCGCCCTGCTCCCGCTTGCGGGCAGTCCCGACGCCGCGGATGCGGCGGGGCGCGGCATACAGTTTGCGCTGTCGGACCGTGTAGGCACCGCCGCCGCAAGCATCATCTTCGGCGCGCCCGCCGAATATCTCATGGCCGCACTCATCATGGTCTCGACGTTCGGCTGCAATAACGGACTCATACTCGCCGGAGCGCGCGTGTCGTACGCCATGGCGCGCGACGGACTCTTTTTCCGCGGCGCGAGCCGGCTCAACGACAGGGGTGTCCCCTCGGCAGCGCTGTTGGTGCAGGCGGTGTGGACCAGTCTGCTCTGCCTCTCCGGCTCGTACGGTGAACTGCTCGATTACGTCGTTTTTGCCGTGCTGCTGTTCTACATGCTCACCATCGGGGGCATCTTCATCCTTCGGCGCACGCGGCCTGATGCCGAGCGTCCCTATCGCGCCTTCGGCTATCCCGTGCTCCCCATCCTGTATATCGTCATCGCCGGCGCCATTTCCATCGATCTGCTCGTGTATAAGCCCGATTATACCTGGCCCGGACTGCTGATCGTCCTCCTCGGCGTCCCCGTCTATTTTCTCTGGACCCGTTTCAACCGGCCCGCCCCCGAAAACCACTGAGTCCGGCTCCTCCCGGGAATTTTCCTCGCCCGTGTGTGGTTCTTGATGATACAATCTTGACTCTTTTGTACAGATTGTTTTACGTTGCATGTATCATAGAGCGACCACATCCCCGAACGGCCTTTGATGAGCACCGACGAACAGACTTTGGAAGAACTAACCGGATCCGAATACAAGTACGGATTCGTGACGGACATCGATTCGGATGTCATCCCGAAAGGGCTCAACGAGGATGTCGTCCGTCTGATATCCCGGAAGAAACAGGAACCGGAATGGCTGCTCGAATGGCGTCTGAAGGCCTTCTGCCGTTGGCAGGAGATGGTGGAGCCGACCTGGCCCAACGTCACCTATCCTCCGATCGACTATCAGGACATCAGCTACTACTCGGCGCCGAAGGAGAAGGATCGCCCGAAAAGTCTCGACGAAGTCGACTCCGAAATCCTGAAGACCTACGAGAAACTGGGCATCCCTTTGCGCGAGCAGGAAATGCTTGCGGGTGTGGCGGTGGACGCGGTGTTCGACAGCGTGTCCGTGGGCACAACGTTCAAGGAAAAGCTCGGCGAGCTGGGCATCGTGTTCTGTTCGTTTTCGGAAGCCGTGCGTGAACATCCCGAATTGATACGCCGTTTTCTCGGCTCCGTCGTGCCCGCGTCGGACAATTACTTCGCGGCCCTGAACTCGGCGGTGTTCAGCGACGGTTCCTTTGTGTACATCCCGAAGGGTGTGCGCTGTCCGATGGAACTCTCCACATACTTCCGCATCAACAGCGCCGAGACCGGCCAGTTCGAGCGCACGCTCATCGTGGCCGACGAAGGCGCGTATGTGAGTTATCTCGAGGGCTGCACCGCGCCGATCCGCGACGAGAACCAGTTGCACGCGGCGGTGGTGGAACTCGTGGCACTCGACGACGCCGAGATCAAATACTCGACCGTGCAGAACTGGTATCCCGGCGACAAGGACGGCAAGGGCGGCATCTACAACTTCGTGACCAAACGCGGCAAGTGCGCGGGCATCAACTCGAAGATCTCGTGGACGCAGGTCGAAACCGGCTCGTCGATCACGTGGAAATATCCGAGCTGCATCCTGCAGGGCGATAATTCCGTGGGCGAATTCTATTCGGTGGCCGTGACAAACAACCGTCAGCAGGCCGATACCGGATCGAAGATGATACACATCGGAAAAAACACACGCTCGACCATCGTCTCGAAAGGCATCTCGGCCGGACGGAGCCAGAACACGTACCGCGGACAGGTGAAGATCATGAAAAGCGCCGAGGGCGCGCGCAACTTCTCGCAGTGCGACTCGATGCTCATGGGCGACGCCTGCGGCGCGCACACCTTCCCCTATATCGAAGTGATGAACCACACCGCGCAGATGGAGCACGAGGCCACAACCTCAAAAATCGGCGAGGATCAGATCTTTTACTGCAACCAGCGCGGCATCTCGACCGAAGACGCCGTGAACATGATCGTCAACGGCTTCTGCAAGGAAGTGTTCCGTGAACTGCCCATGGAATTTGCCGTCGAAGCGCAGAAGCTGCTCGGCATCAGTCTGGAAGGCAGCGTCGGATAGCGGGACGAGGAGATAGGAGATAGGAATTAGGAACTAGGAGCTAGGAACGCAGAACGTAGAATGTAGAATGTAGAAAGTAGAAACTCAGATACACCGATACACCGATAGACCGACAAACCGACACCTTGAACAAAAAAGACATCATGCTTCTCGAAATCAGAAATCTCCACGCCTCGGTTGAGGGCAAGAACATTCTCAAGGGCATCAATCTCTCCGTGAACGCGGGCGAGGTACACGCCATCATGGGACCGAACGGATCCGGCAAAAGCACACTGGCGAATGTTCTCGCGGGCCGCGAAAACTACGAGGTGACGGAGGGCGAGATTCTCTTCCGCGGCCAGAATCTGCTGGACATGGCTCCCGAGGACCGCGCGCGCGCGGGCGTGTTTCTCGCCTTTCAGTATCCGGTCGAAATTCCCGGCGTCAGCAACACGTATTTCCTGAAGGCCGCGCTGAACGCGGTGCGCAAGGCGCGCGGACTCGAGGAATACGACGCGGTGGATTTCCTGAAGCTGATCCGCGAGAAGATGAAGCTTGTGGAAATGGATCAGTCGCTGCTGAACCGTCCGGTGAACGAGGGCTTTTCGGGCGGCGAGAAGAAGCGCAACGAGATCCTGCAGATGGCGGTGCTCGATCCCCTGCTGAGCATACTCGACGAAACCGATTCGGGCCTCGACATCGACGCGCTGCGCATCGTGTCGGAAGGTGTGAACAAGCTGCGTTCGAGCGAAAACGCCTCGATCGTGGTCACCCATTACCAGCGCCTGCTCAACTACATCGTGCCCGATTACGTGCACGTGCTGTTCGACGGGCGCATCGTGCAGTCCGGCGACAAGACCCTCGCGTACAAGCTCGAGGAACTCGGCTACGACTGGGTGCGTGAGCCCGCCGACGCCGCGCAGGGCGCGTGAGGCAGGGGATGAAGACCATGACAGCAGGCACTCTGGAACATTACATCGCGTCTTTCCGCGACATCGAGGAGACGCGCAACGGCGGATCCGATCCCGCGCAGCGCGCCGCGCGGCGTGAGGCGATGGACCGCGCGGCGGCGCTCGGCTTCCCGACGCAGCGGCACGAGGAATGGCGTTACACCAACCTGTCGGCCGTACTCGACACCGCCTTTGCTCCCGCGGCCGCGCGTGAAACGCCGGATCTTGAGGCGCGCGCCGCGGCGGCGCTCGCGACATTCACCTTTATCGGAGAATCGGATCCGTTGCTCGTTTTTATTGACGGTCGCCACGCTCCCGCGCTCTCGCGCGCCGTGCGCGCGGAGAGCGCGCGGGCGGAGTCGGCGGCGGGGATACCCGCGAGGTCCGGCGGCGCCGGCGCGCGCGGCGTGTTCGCCGAACTCAACGAGGCCTTTGTGTGCGACGCGGCCGTGCTGCGCGCGCGCGCCGGCGCCGCGTTCGAGACGCCCGTCACGACCGTGTTTTTCTCGTCGGCCGACGACACCCCGCGCATGAGCGCGCCGCGTGTCTCCATCATTGCCGAGCGCGGCAGCGCCATCGACGTGATCGAGGTGTACGCGTCACTCGGCGACGGTCCCGCCTTCACCAACGCGGTCACCGACATCGAGGCCGCCGAGGACGCCTCCGTGCGCCACACGCGCCTGCAGATCGAGAACAGCGCCGCGCGCCACATCGGCGGCACCTTCGTCGTGCAGCGCAACGGCAGCTCCGTCGCCACACGTGTCGTCACGCTCGGCGGCGCGCTGACGCGCAACGACGTCTCGACCGTGCTCGACGGCGAACACTGCGAGGCCGTGCTCGAGGGACTCACGGTCGCGCGCGGCACGATGCATGTGGACAATCACACGCGGCTCGACCATGCGCGCCCGTCGTCGCACAGTCTCGAGCGCTACAAACACGTGCTCGACGACACCGCGCGCGCCGTGTTCAGCGGACGCATCCTCGTGCGCGAACACGCCCAGAAAACCGACGCAAAACAATCCAACAACACGCTCCTTCTCAGCCCGGGCGCCGTTGTCGACGCGAAACCCCAGCTCGAAATCTTCGCCGACGACGTCAAATGCACACACGGCGCCACCGTCGGACGCCTCGACGGCGACGCGCTCTTTTATCTGCGCTCCCGCGGCATCGGCGAGGAGCATGCGCGCGCCATCCTCACACTCGCCTTTGCCGATGAGCTTCTCGCGGGAATCCCCGGCGAACCGCTGCGCGGCTGGCTGCACGAGGCCATTCACGAACGCCTGCGTCCCCAGGCCTGATTCCCTCCCGCCATGACCCCCTCCCGCTTTTCCTCCGACCTGCTCGCCGAGAGCCCCGTGCTCGCCTTCGATCCCCACGCGGCGCGCCGCGACTTTCCCATACTCGGCGAACTGGTGCACGGCCGTCCCCTCGTCTATCTCGACAACGCGGCATCGACGCAGAAGCCGCGCTCGGTGATCGACGCGATCAGCGACTACTACGAGCACCGCAATTCGAACGTGCACCGCGGCGTGCATCACCTGAGCCAGGTCGCCACCGCGCACTACGAGGCCGCGCGCGAGCGCGTCCGCTCCTTCCTCAACGCCCGCAGCGCGCACGAAATCGTCTTCACGCGCGGGACCACCGAGAGCATCAACCTCGTCGCGCACAGCTTCGGCCGGACCATGGTGGGCGAGGGCGACGAGATCATCCTCTCGACGATGGAGCATCACTCGAACATCGTGCCGTGGCAGATGCTCTGCGAGGAAAAAGGCGCCCGGCTCCGCGTGATTCCCATTACGGACGAGGGCACGCTGCGTGTCGAGGAATACGAGAAGCTCTTTACACCGCGCACAAAACTCGTCACCATCGTGCACGTCTCCAACGCGCTCGGCACCGTCAATCCGGTGCGCGAGATGATACGCGTCGCGCACGACCGCGGCGTGCCCGTGCTCGTGGACGGCGCGCAGTCGGTGCAGCATTTCCCCATCGACGTGCAGGACCTCGACTGCGACTTCTTCGTGTTCAGCGGGCACAAGATCTACGGACCCACGGGCATCGGTGTCCTGTACGGAAAGGAGGAGTGGCTCGACCGTCTTCCACCCTATCAGGGCGGCGGCGACATGATCCTCTCGGTCTCCTTCGAGAAGACGGTCTACAACCATCTGCCCTACAAATTCGAGGCGGGCACGCCCGACATCGCGGGCGCCATCGGGCTCGGCGCCGCCATCGACTACCTGCGCGCCTTCGATCTCGAAGCGCTCGTCACGTACGAACGCGACCTGCTCGCCTACGCCACCGCGCGCCTGTCGTCGGTGCCCGGACTCCGCATCATCGGGACGGCCCCCGAAAAAGCGAGCGTGATCTCGTTCATGCTCTGCGCGATTCACCCGCACGACATCGGCACGATTCTCGACCAGCACGGCATCGCGGTACGTGCGGGCCACCACTGCGCGCAGCCCACGATGCAGCGTCTCGGCATTCCCGCCACCGCGCGCGCATCCTTTTCCTTCTACAACACCAAGGACGATGTCGAGGCGCTCATGCGCGCCATCGACCGTGTTCTCGAGGTATTTGCATGAACGACGACGTGCGCGACCTCTATCAGGAGGTCATTCTCGATCACAACAAGAATCCGCGCAACTTCGGCACGATGGACGATGCGGAGGTGCGCCGTGAAGGATACAATCCCCTCTGCGGCGACCACTACACGTTTTTTCTGAAGACCGATCACGGCACCGTCACCGACCTCCGTTTCGAGGGCACCGGCTGCGCGATATCGAAGGCCTCGGCCTCGATGATGAGCGCCGAGGTGAAGGGCAAGTCCAAGGCCGAGGTCGAGCGGCTCTTCCAGCTCTTCCACGACATCGTCACGGGAAAGATCGACGCGCTTGATCACCTCGACGAACTCGGCAAACTCGCGGCCTTCGGCGGCGTATCGGAATTCCCGGCGCGTGTCAAATGCGCGACTCTCGCGTGGCACACGCTGCGTGAAGCGCTGGCCGACGCGGCTGCGCGGAATGACGCCGCGACTTCGACGGAGACTCAGGGATGATACACGCCACCCAATCCTCTTCCCACTTCGCTCTTCCCTCTTCCCCCGACCGCTTGCGGACGGAGAAGGGCGACCCACGCTCAGGAGCGGACCACCTATGAACGACACAACGCAATCATCGCTCGACGAACTCGACGACCGTGTCGTCGATGCGATCAAGACCTGCTTCGATCCGGAGATCCCGGTGAACATCTACGACCTGGGTCTGATCTATCAGATCCGCGTCAAGGCCCACGGCCAGGTTGCGATCCGCATGACACTCACATCGCCCAGTTGCCCCGCGGCGCAGTCGCTCCCGAACGATGTGCGCGAGAAAGTAATGCTCGTTCCGGGTGTGACCGACGCCACGGTCGACGTGGTCTGGGATCCGCCCTGGACACCCGCGCGCATGTCGGAATCCGCGCGCCTCGAACTCGGATTTTTTTAAACTCACGCACTGAAGAAAGGAAACATACATGTTCGACAATCCCATCCGCACGCCCCGCGGGCCGCTCTACGACTCGGCCTCCGTACAGCCGATGCGCGACGAACTCACCTACGTCGGCTTCGAGGAGCTGTTGACGCCGGCCGACGTCGACGCGGCCGTGCGCGACACACAGGGCACGCTGCTCGTCATGCTCAATTCCGTCTGCGGCTGCGCCGCGGGAAGCGCGCGTCCGGGCATCACGGCGTCGCTGCAGAACAGCATCATTCCCGACCGCTTCGTCACCGTGTTTGCAGGCATGGAACGCGACGCCGTGGACGCGATGCGCGCGCATTTCACGGGCTACGCGCCCTCGTCGCCCAACATCGCGCTGCTGAAGGACGGCAAGGTCCTGTTCATGATGCAGCGCTACGATATCGAGGGCCGCACGGCCGAGGAGATCGACGCCTACCTGCGCGCCATGTACGCGCGCCATTGTACACGCACGGGTCCCTCCATCTCGAAGGAAAAGTACGACGAACTCGAACACGCGCGCATCTGTGGTTCGAGCATTCCCCGCATGAATTGACCGGCGCCACGTGATCAACAGTGTGAGCGGACAGCCGCGCGGCGCACACGCGCCCGCGGCAGCGCCGCGATCGACAGCATACCAGCACACACACCCATGAAATTCTCGTCACAGGAAGAGTACGGACTGCGCTGCCTCCTGCAGCTTGCTCGGCGCGGCGGCACCGGCGCAGGCCTCACCATCGGCGAAATATCGCGCGAGGAAGGCCTCTCCGCCGCCTATGTCGCAAAACTCATGCGGCTGCTGCGCCTGGGTGGATTCGTGGACAGCGTCCGCGGACAGGAGGGCGGCTATTCGCTCTCTCGTCCGGCGGACTCCATACTCGTCAGTGACGTGCTCATCGCTCTCGGCGGCAAGGTGTACGAGCACGACTTCTGCGAGCATTATTCCGGCACCGAGGACTCGTGCCTGCACACGGTCTCCTGTTCGATACGCCCTCTCTGGCGGCGCGTGCAGGAGGCCATCGACACGGCCCTGCGTGGCCTTACGATCGCCGATCTCCTTCCGTCACGTGATGTTGTGTCCATCACGCTCGAGCGAATCGAGCAGGCGTGAGGACTTTGACGGATGGATGATGAGACGATTGGACGATTGGACGATTAGACGATTAGACGATGGATTTGATGCGAAGAGATTGTGTGAAGAGTCTCCGTTTCCTCCGTTCCTCCTGTGAA
This sequence comes from Ignavibacteriota bacterium, assembly GCA_016218045.1. Lineage (NCBI taxonomy): Bacteria > Pseudomonadati > Ignavibacteriota > Ignavibacteriota bacterium. Next base: position 52,210 of record JACRFB010000056.1, on the reverse strand, counting down.
ATCACTCGATAAGGAAGCGCACAGTCATGACTGCACTGATGAAGGCCGTGAAGGCGAATGAAACGGATACAGTACGCAAGCTTATCGCAGGCGGCGCCGATGTAAACGCGCTCGAAACAAACGGCGACGCGCCGCTCGTGATGGCGGCCTACCTCGGTCACACCGGCATCATGTCGCTGCTCCTCGAGGCGGGCGCCGACGTGGGCGCGCTCGATCCGGGCATGAAAGCCACCGCCCTGCATGCGGCGGCCTATGCCGGACACGCGGCGGCCGCGCAATTGCTCGTTGAACACGGCATCGAGATCGACAGGCAGGGACCGTACAACGGCTACACCGCCTTGCACGATGCCGTGTGGCAGAACAACGTCGATGTGGTGCGTGTGCTTGTGGCCGCGGGCGCCGCGCTCGACATACGATCACACGAGGGCCAGACACCTCTCGATTTTGCGCGCGCAAAAAAACATCGCGAAATCGTGTCGATGCTCGAAGACGCAGCGAAGGATTAAACGACGCGGCCCGCGCCAGACAATGGGCGCGGGCCGTGACACACACACCGGAAGCGGGCCGACCCGCGCGTCCCGGCTTACGCCTTTTTTATCAGACGCGCGCCGAAGGCACCGTCCATGCGGTGACGATGCGGCAGGGTCTCCATGAATCCCTCGGCGCTGACAATCTGCGGCGAGAGATACTTGCGCGCGTCGTCGACCTCGAACTCGGGATGCCGCTCGAGGAACGACTTTATCTGCCACGCGTTTTCCTCGGGCTCGATCGTGCAGGTGCTGTAGAGCAGCACGCCGCCCGGACGTACAAGACGCGCCGCGTTCTCGAGCACCGCCCGCTGTATGGCCACAAGACGCGGGATGTCGTCGGACTCGCGCTTCCATTTGATGTCGGGCTTTTTGCTCAACACACCCAGGCCGCTGCACGGGGCGTCCACCAGCACCTTGTCGGCGGGCGGAAGATCGATGTCGGTTGCGTCGCCCTCGACGTACTCGAGGATGTCGGCGCCGAGGCGTTCGGCCGACTGGCGTACCAGATTCAGGCGCGTCTCGTACTTGTCGATCGCAACGATGCGGCCTTCGGTCTTCATGAGTTCCGACGCGTGCAGCGCCTTGCCGCCGGGGGCGGAGCAGAGATCGTACAGCGTGTCGCCCGGCTTGGGATCGAGCAGGCGGCCCACTAGTCCGGCGCTTTCATCCTGCACGGTGAAATGTCCCTCGATGAACATCTTCGTCTGCCGGATGTTCGGCAGATTCCGCACCGTCACATAGTTCTCCATGTGAAAGCAGCGGCGGTAGTCGATGCCCAGCTCGGCAAGTTCGTTGATGAAGGCCGTAAAATCGATGCGCCGCGGATTGTGGCGCAGCGTGAGGAAAGGCCGGATGTTGTTGGACTTCAGCAATGATTCGGTTCCCTCGAAACCGAAACGCGCGAGCCAGCGGCGCACCACCCACGCGGGATGGGAATGCACCACCGAGAGATACTGCAGCTCGTCGTTTGTCGCGAGCGGGTAGCGGATGTTTTCGATATTGCGGGCGATGTTGCGCAGCAGGCCGTTGATGGTGTCGGCCAGCTTCTGTCCGCGGTATTTCTTCACGAACTCCACGGCCTCGTTGACGGCCGCGTGATGCGGGATGCGCGTGAGGAAGAGGATCTGGTACAGGCCGACGCGCAGGGCGTTGCGCACGTTCGGCACAACCTTCGAATACTGGCCGTGATAGAAGCCGGTCAGCACCCAGTCGAGTTTCGACATGTTGCGCAGCACGCCGTGCACGAGTTCGTTCAAGAGGCGCTTGTCGAGCGGATTGAAGTCGTTCGCGTTCATCTCCGCGTCGAGCAGCTTGTCCAGGTACGCGTCGGTGCGCTCGACACGTGTGAGGATCTTGACCGCCGTTCCCCTGACGCCCTTGTAGAGATCCTGGATTTCTTCGAAGTCGGATTCCATTGCGTTGCCCGCCATGTGTGGTGTGTGTGTCTTCAGTGTGATGTGTCAGCGCTGCTGCGCGGTCCGTACGAATGCGCGGTGCAGCAAGTCCCGCTCCGTGTCGGTGAACGTGATGCCGCGCCGCGCCATGACGGTCGCCGCCACGGCGGCGCAGCGGTCGAAGGCGTATTCGGTCAAACCGTCCGAACCGCCCCAGGAAAAATTCGGTATGTACTTCGGGGGATAGCCGCCGCCGAACACGTTCGCCGCGACGCCGACGCTGGTCCCCGTATTGAACATGGTGTTGATGCCGCACTTCGCGTGGTCGGCCATCACGGTGCCGAGGAACATGGTGCCCGTGTCGTGCTCGTGTCCTTCGAGAGTCATGCGCACGGGTCCGTACGTGTTCTTCAGATCGCTGGTGTTTGTGTCGGCGCCGAGATTTGTCCACGCCGCGAAGTACGAATGCCCGACAAACCCCTCGTGCTGCTTGTTCGCGAACGAGTGGAAGATGCTGCCCTCGATCTCGCCGCCCAGCTTGCACTGCTCGCCCGCGGAGGTGCCGCCGTAAATTTTTGCGCCGATCTTTACACGCGTGCGCGGACCGATGTACGCGGGTCCGAGCAGCACCGCCTGATGCATGATCTCGGCGTCGGTATCGATCAGCACCGGACCCTCGCCCGCGTCGATCACCACTCCTTCGCCGATGCGCGCGCCCGGAGCGATGTACACATTGCCCGGCGCAAGCAGGCGCGCCGATTCCGCAATCCGCGCCATGCCGTTCATGGTGCCGACGGGAAAGTACTCCGCATCCGCGCGCAGCATGTCGGCATTCCGCGCGATCAGGTCCCAGGGCCTGCGCGCCATGGACACGCCTGCCAGTGTCAACGCTTGAGTGTCGCCGGCGGACACAGCCGCGCCTTCGCGCAGGGCGGCGCAGAGCACACGCGCGCGCGCGCCTGTCGAAGCCGCATACCCCGCGACACTGCCGTCGGACGCGAAAAACACCGCGTCGCCTCCGATCACGCCGCGTATCGTGTCGAAATCGTCACGCTGGAACAGCGCGGATCCGCTGAGAAACAGCGCGGGCTCATCCGCGTCTTCGTTGACACGAAGCTGTGTCCGCTCGCGCAGCGCATCGGCCACGTCGTCCCTCGCGACAAGCAGCCACCGTGCGTCGGGGAAGGCCCGCCGTGCGCGCTCGCGCGCTGTGAAGATGCCGCAACGCACATCGAAGGCCGCCTGCAAGTGCGTCAGAGGCAGCATCGTGTTGTTCGGAACATCTTCGTACAGGACAACCAACATGTCGTCAGTCCATGAAAAGGTGCAGATATCTGTCGGGATGAGATAAAGATGAAAAATACATGCATTATCCGGTCTGGTGCAAGACGTGCGACGATTCTCTCGCGATCAATCATCCACGCCGCGCGCGCGCAGATACGTGCCCGAAGAGCGGCGACGCGGAGTGACGCGGCGCACTCCGCCTCCGTTCCGGCCCATGAAACAAGGCGCGCGCGCCGTTGCGTGGGGACAAATAAAAAAGGTGTTTCTACGCGAAACACCTTTTGTACTATCGATTCGCCGTCGATTATTTCTTCGGCGCCGCTCCGAGCACTGCGTCCTTCGCCGCTTTCGCGATGCGGAACTTCAGCGTCTTCTTGGCCGGAATCTTGATCGATTCGCCGGTGGCCGGGTTGCGGCCCGTGCGCGCCTTGCGATTCACGACGACGAGCTTGCCGAGGCCCGGGAACGTGAAGGATTTTTTGGCCTCCTTGTACGAGAGCGCCGTCAGTTCCGCGAGGAACATGTCCGCCGTCTTCTTCGGCAGGTCGAGCTTCGCAGCGAGGTGGTCCACAATCTGCTTCTTGGTCATGGGCTTTGCTTCTTTTGCCATGAGCTCCTCCTTGATGGAATGTGGTAGGGGGGATGTGACTTACAAAAGGCGTGAGCAACATACTACTTTTTTCAGGGGAAGGCAATCACAAACACAGCCCGCGAATTCTTTTTTAGTCAATGTTTATAGGGATACTGTGTCAGTCCGTGGCTCTTGACTCCCGTCTGCTTGGTCCTCATGGCCGTGTGAGGATACAGGAGGAAGGAGACAGGAGACAGCACTGTGTCGATTCGTGGCTCTTGACTCCCGTCTGCGTGGTCCTCATGTCCGTGTGAGGATACAGGAGGAAGGAGACAGGAGCCGGCACTGTCGCGATTCGTGTCTCGAGACTCCCGTCTACTTGGTCCTCATGTCCGTGTGAGGATGCAGGAGGAAGGAGACAGGAGACAGGCACTGTCGCGATTCGTGTCTCCTGACTCCCGTCTGCTTGGTCCTCATGTCCGTGTGAGGATACAGGAGACAGGCCCTGTCGCGATTCGTGTCTCCTGACTCCTGTATCCTGGGTCCTCACACGAGCCACATCAGTTCCCACTCCCATTGCCCCCTTCAAGTAATTGCACAATCCCGCGTGAACCGTTCTCCCTTCCGCAGTGTTATATCGATAACGGTGGAAGCGCTTCACCCCGTGAGCTTGAATTCCGGCGGGATGTGTCGTACCTTAATTAGTTATGCGCGTATCCGGTTTAGTTTCCATATAGAAAGCAATTGATTCCATGTCACATAACAATACAACCTCCGTGCAACAAGAACCCCAAGTCGATGCGAACCTTTTCCGGGATGTGACCACCCTGGACGTACATCCCACCACGCTCCGCCACTGGTATCAGCTCATGCATCTCGGACGCCTGCTCGACGAGAAGGCGGCCCGGTACCTCAAAATGTCGAAGGGCTGGTCGTACCACGCGCCCTGCGCCGGCCACGAGGGCATTCAGCTCGCCATGGGCATCACATTCCGGCCGGGGGTGGATTTCCTCTTCCCGTATTACCGCGATCTCATGACCTCGCTGGCCGCGGGCCTGACACCGGAGGAGATCATCCTCAACGGTCTCTCGAAGGACACCGACGTCGCCGGCGGCGGGCGCCACATGAGCAACCACTTCGCGAAACCGTCCATCGGCATTCAGAACGTCTCGTCGTGCACGGGCAACCACAGTCTGCACGCCACGGGCGTCGCGCGCGCCATCAAAAAGTACGAGGGCGACGCAATCGCGATATACAGCAGCGGCGAGAGCGCCACATCGGAGGGATATTTCTACGAGGCCGTGAGCGGCGCGTGCCGCGAGCAGCTCCCCGTGCTCTTCGTGATTCAGAACAACGGCTACGGCATCTCCGTGCCGGTGCACGAACAGAGTCCGAGCACAAACATCGCGGACAATTTCCGCGGCTTCAAGAATCTGCTCGTGCTCAACTGCGACGGCACAAACATCTTCGATTCGTGGCGGACCATGCAGGACGCGGCCATGCACGCGCGCAGCGGCGGCGGACCCGTCATGATCCATGCCGAGTGTGTGCGCATCGGCGCGCACAGCAACTCCGACCGCCAGGAACTGTACCGCTCGCCCGAGGAACTCGAGGAGGCGCGCCAGCGCGATCCATTGCAGCGCTTCCGCGCCTACATTCTGCAGCATGAACTCTTCACCGAGGACGAGATCGCGGCCATCGAAAGCGAGAACCAGGCGACACTCGAACTCGCGGCCGAAAAGGCCGAAGCAGCGCCGGAACCGTCGCAGGAATCCGCGCACATGTTTGTCTTCCCCGACGACACACACGTGTGTCCACTGAGCGACGAACAACTGACAAAGATCGCCGACAGCGCCGCTGCCGGCGGCTCGGTCTCCACCTTCCGCGAAGCGATCAACGAAACGCTGCACGAGGAATTCCGCCGCAATCCCAACACCTTCCTGTGGGGACAGGACGTGGCCTCGCGCGACAAGGGCGGCATCTTCAACGTCACCAAAGGCATGCTGCACGAGTTCGGCAAGGAGCGCATCTTTAACGCGCCCATCGCGGAAGACTTCATCCTCGGCACGGCCAACGGTTTTGCGCGGTATCGCGACGACATCTGGGTCGTGGTCGAAGGAGCGGAGTTTGCGGACTACTTCTGGCCCGCGATGGAACAGCTTGTCGAAACCACGCACGAATACTGGCGCACAAAAGGACAATTCGCTCCGAATATCGTCGTGCGCCTCGCGTCAGGCGGATACATCCAGGGCGGACTCTACCATTCGCAGAGCATCGAAGGATCGCTAGCCGCCATCCCCGGCCTTCGCATCGTGATCCCCTCCTTCGCCGACGACGCCACGGGTCTGCTCCGCTGCGCCATGCGCACGCGCGGCATCACCATGTATCTCGAGCCGAAACATCTGTACAATCACGCCATGGCTAAGGCCGCGCGTCCCGCCCCGTCGTACTGCGTGCCCATCGGACGCGCGCGTGTGCGCCGCGAGGGCGCCGATCTCAGCATCGTGACCTACGGCACACCGGTGCACTTCGCCCTGCAGGCGGCGGAACGCCTGGCGAAGGAAGAGAATATTTCGGTGGAGGTACTCGATCTGCGCTCGCTCATTCCCTACGACAAGGATGCGATCGCCAAGACCGTGCAGAAGACGGGCAAGGTGATGGTCCTGCAGGAAGCCAACCGTACGGGCGGCTTCGGCGGCGAGATCGCTGCATGGATCGCCGAGGAACAATTCGCCTTCCTCGACGCGCCCGTCATGCGCCTGGGTTCCAAGGACATCCCGGTCGGTTTTGCGAAGAATCTCGAGAAGGAAGTTCTCGTAAATGCCGACGACGTGTATGCCACGGCATTAAAACTCGCGAAGTACTGATCCCGCGGCGTCCGCGTCCGGATCACGCAGGCCGTGTCTCCGGCGCGAACACTTCACTCTTGCACAATACCACGAAACGGGCCTGGCGGCAGTGCTGTCCGGCCCGTCATCGTTTTCCCGCCGCAGGTCGTCGGCCGATCTATCCCCGCGCGTGCGTTTAGGGCGAAGCCAATCTGTGCCGGAGCGGAACGCGGCGTATGCTTCAGGGTTGTGCGCCGATTTTTGTATCATTGGTGAATCTGTCCATCATTTCACGGAAGGCATCATGTTCGATCTCTCGTTTTTTGGGGCGGCGCGTACGGTCACGGGTTCCTGTCACCTTGTGCAGGTCAACGGGAAACGTATCCTGCTGGATTGCGGGCTCTTTCAGGGCCGCCGCGAAGAATCGGCGGAGAAGAACCGGACCTTTCCCTTCGATCCCGCGGAGATCGATGTGCTGGTGCTGTCGCACGCACATATCGACCACAGCGGAAAAATTCCGATGCTGGTGCGGCATGGATTCAACGGGACCATCGTCTCGACACACGCGACGCGCGATCTTGCCAACATCATGCTGCTCGACAGCGCGCACATACAGGAGAAGGACGCCGAGTTCGTCACGAAGAAACACGCGCGGAAAGGCCTGCCTCCCGTCGAGCCGCTGTACACGTCCGACGACGTGATCACGGCGATGGAGCAGTTCCAGACCGTCGGATACAGGCGCCGTATACCGCTGACCGGGAATGTGGACGTGACGTTCTACGATGCCGGACACATCCTCGGATCCGCGCAGGTGGTGCTCGACATCGCCGTGAACGGATCCTCCACGCGGCTGTGTTTTACGGGCGATCTGGGCCGGCCCGACCGCCCCATCCTCCGCGATCCCGACTTTACAGGGGATGTGGACACACTCATCACCGAGAGCACCTACGGCGGCCGCTTCCATCACGACGACACCACCGCGCTCGATACGCTCGAGGACGTCATCAAACGGACCGTGGCGCGCGGCGGCAAGATCATCGTGCCCGCCTTCTCCGTGGGCCGCACGCAGGAGCTGGTGTACGATCTGAATCAGTTGCGTCTGCAGGGCCGTCTTCCCGAGATCCCGATATATGTGGACAGTCCGCTCAGCAGCAACGCGACCGAAGTGTTCCGCATTCATCCGGAATGTATGGATCCCGACGTGCGCGAGGCGCTGCTCACGCGGCAGGATCCGTTCGGCTTCAACCGTCTCAGTTACATCACACACGTCGAGGATTCGAAGGCGTTAAACGCCTCGCGTGATCCGATGATGATCATCTCCTCGTCCGGCATGTGTGAAGCGGGACGCATTCTGCATCATCTCGCGAACTCCGTCGAGAACGAGCGCAACACCGTGCTCATCACGGGCTACAACGCCGAGCACACGCTGGGCCGGCGCATTGTCGAGCGCCACCCCTCCGTGAAAATTTTCGGCGACGAATTCTCGCTGCGCGCCGAAGTGGTGGTGATGAACTCCCTCAGCGCCCACGCCGACCGCACCGAGCTTCTCGCGCATCACGCACGCTACGACCGCTCACGCCTCACAAACATCTTCCTCGTCCACGGCGACCTCGACCAGCAGGAAAAATACCGCGACGGCCTCGTGGGCGAACTCGGCTTCCCGTCGGTCACCATACCCGAAGCGGGGGATCGGTTTAGTGTGTAACACGTACACACGTGGAAGGTGGAAGGTGGAAGGTGGAAAGTTGAAAGTGGACAAGTAGCAAAGTAGCAAGGTCTTGATCTTTTCAACTTTGCTACCTTGCTACATTCCACAAAAAAATGGCAGCCGCTGACGCTTCTGCCATTCCTGATCGACGGTGAGATAATGTGAGGGGGTGTTCCTCCCTAGGTGCTGAAGTCTTGGGTTAGACGGGGCACGGGTGGGAAATGTTTCATCGCAAGAGGGCAAGAATCGGTCGCCATTCCGGAACAACGGTCATCGTGACAGCGCATCGCCGCGCGAGATTCTCTGTCTCGAAATTCGGATCAAAAATCGCAGCTTTGGTGTTAGATTATGGACGATCACCTACGCGGTCCATCCCAGACAGCCCCTTACTCCCGGTTCCCATATCCTAACTCCTAACTCCCAGATCCCAGTTCCTCCCTCCTCATGTCTTCATCTTACGACATCCTCGTCATCGGCGGCGGCCATGCCGGCATCGAAGCCGGGCTGGCTGCGGCGCGCATGGGCTGCAGGACGGCGCTGATTTCGATGGAGGCCGCGGCGATAGGCCGCATGTCGTGTAATCCGGCGATTGGCGGGACGGCAAAGGGACATCTCGTGCGCGAGATCGACGCGCTGGGCGGAGAGATGGCGAAGATCGCCGACGCGACGGCGATACAGTTTAAAATGCTCAACCGCTCGAAGGGCCCGGCCGTCTGGTCGCCGCGCACGCAGAACGATCGAGAACTCTACGCGCTCGAGGCGCAGCGCCGCGTATCCGCGCAGCCCGGACTCGACGTCATCGAGGATTCCGTGCGCCTGCTGCACCTCGAGAACAACACCGTATCCGGCGTCACAACCGCCTCCGGACGCGAGCTGCCCTGCCGCGCCATCGTGCTCTGCGCGGGCACCTTCCTCAATGCGGCCATGTACACCGGACTCGCGCGCACGGAGGGCGGCCGCTTCGGCGAGCGCCCCGCAACGGGCATCACCGAAACCCTGCTCGCGTTGGGCTTCGAGACGGGACGGCTCAAAACCGGCACACCGCCGCGTGTCGCGCTGCACAGTCTCGACCTCGACGAAACGACCCTCGCCCCGGGCGACGAGCCGCCGCTGCCGCTCAGTTTCCAGTCGCCCCCTCCCGTGCTGGAACAGGTCCCGTGCTGGATCACACGCACGAACGAATCCACACATGCCGTGATGCGCGAAGGGTTCGATGAAAGCCCGATGTTCACCGGGCGTATTCAGGGAGTGGGTCCGCGCTACTGCCCCAGCATAGAGGACAAGATCGTCCGATTTTCCGAGCGCGACAGCCATCATCTTTTTCTCGAGCCCGAGGGGCGCGAGTCCGACGTGGTGTACGTGAACGGTTTCTCGTCGAGTCTGCCGGCGGACGTGCAGGTCCGCGCATTACGCACCGTGCCGGGCATGCGGACCGTGGAAATGCTGCGGCCCGGATACGCCGTCGAATACGACTATTTCCCGCCGCATCAGCTTCATCTCACACTCGAGACCAAGGCCGTGTCGGGCTTGTTTCACGCGGGGCAGATCAACGGCACGTCGGGCTACGAGGAGGCCGCGGCGCAGGGCCTGATCGCGGGCATCAATGCGGCGCGCCGTGTGCGTGGCGAAGCGCCCTTCGTGCTCACACGCGCCGAGGCCTACATCGGCGTGTTGATCGACGACCTCGTCAACAAGGGCACCGAGGAGCCGTACCGCATGTTCACCTCCCGCGCGGAGTACCGCCTCCTGCTGCGGCAGGACAATGCCGACAGGCGGCTCATGGGCTACGGCCACGCGTTGGGACTGATCCCCGACGCGGTGTATGAGGCGATGCGCGAGCGCGACGCGGCCGTGCGGCGCATTCTGCCGATACTGGAAAAACGAACCGTCTCCCCCGCGCGTATCAATCCCTACCTCGAATCCATCGGCTCGACGCCGCTGCCGCAGAGCGATTTCGCCGCAAAAATTCTGCGGCGCGACGAGGTGCGCGCCCACGATTTTTTCCGCATCGATGGTTTTTCGTCCGACCCCGATTTTGCGCCCGCCGTGGCGGATCCCGCCATAGCCGCGCAGATAGAGATCGAAACCAAATACGCCGGTTACATCGAGCGGCAGCGCATCGATGTCGAGAAATTCCTCAATGCAGAACAGCAGCGCATACCGGCGGACTTCGACTACCGGCGCGTACACTCGCTCTCGACGGAAGGCAGGGCGAAGCTGATGCGCGTCCGCCCCGCATCCATCGGACAGGCGTCGCGCATCTCGGGTGTCAGCGCCGCCGACGTGTCGATACTGATGGTGCTGCTGCGCGGATAAAACACCGCGCGCGCCGACTACTTCGCGTTCGAGTCGTTCTGCATCATGCCGAAGATGTTACCCTCGGTGTCCTTGCAGTAGGCCAGCCAGCCCACACCAAAAATGGGCATTTTCGGAACCGCGAGTGTTGCGCCCGCCTGCAGGGCCGTTTCAAGACTGGCGTCGAGCGACTCCACGTCCATCGTGCACACAAACGCGTTGACGGCCTGGCCCTCGACCGGCGCGGCGCCGCGGCGTATCACCATGCCGCCGTGAATACCCGGCACGCCGTCGGCCCCGGTGTTCAGTATCCAGTAGCGGTTTTCCTCCGGCATTTCCACGCCGGGCACCACCCACTCGTGAATATCCCAGCCGAACACCGCGCTGTAAAATGCGGCGGCGCGCCCGGGGTCGGCCGCGTGAATTTCGAAGTGAACAACTCTGTTCATGCCATGTCTCCGATTATGGTGTGCATCGTGTTGGTCAATGGTCGCGCGGAGGAAGGGTCCGACGACAGGATTTATTTTCCCGGAGCGACGTCGGGAAGCGCCTTGATGGAGCGGAGTATCGCGCGGCCGATGGATTCACGTTTCGGCGTGTCGTCGCCGCCGCGCGGCATGTCGATGTTCAACGCAAAAAACACGGGGCCTTCGGGCCACTCCACCCATCCGACCCACCAGCCGACGTGTGTATCGAGACGCGACTGCCAGCCGGTTTTGGCGCGCAGGCGCCAGTCGCGGCCCGCCTCGATGAGCATCACATCCTTCACCAGACGCTGATGCTCGACGCGGAACGGGAGCGCGTTTGTATATAACCGGCGCAGAAAATCCACCTGCTCGAGCGCGGAAATGCGCAGCGTGCCGTTCAGCCAGAACAGATCCACCGCGCCCTGGGCCGACATGTTTCCGTACTTGATGGCACGGAGGTACCGGGTCTCGGCCTGTGCGCCTATGGCCCGCGCCCACTGCTGATACAGCCACACGACGGAGTGCCGCATCGAGGAACGAAGATCCTGATCGGCGTTCCATGCCTCGATGGCGCGTCGTTGTCCGTCCCAGCGGAAGCGCTGGAATTCATTCTTCACCACACCCGCGTCGAGCGCAAACAGCGCGTGCGGCACCTTGAAGGTGGACGCCGGCGAGAATCGTTCGCGCGCGCGGTCGGTATTGTACACCCATTGTGAATCCACCCGCATGTCGACGACGACCACGGTGCCTTCCACGCCCTCGTCCGCGAAAAACCGTTTCCACTCGTCCCGTGTCGCGACACGCTGCGACATGGCCGGAGCCGCGGCGAGACACAGCATAAAAATATATAACACCCGAGATTTCATTGTATACAATGGATGCGGCGGCCGCGTGTCACGAGCCGGACTGTTCACAGAGGGATTTGAGAATTTCCAACGCGCGCGGGTAGGTGTCCTGCATGTAATCGACAAAATCCGGCGTGACCTGCACGTCGATACGCAGTTCGGTCGATGCGCCCCGCGGAGTGAATGTATAGTTTTCGTAGGCGGGCGCCCAGGCGCGGATGGCCTCGCTTTCCGTATCCTCCACCCCGTTTTCGATATATCCGAGCATTTTGATCGAGATGTATTCATATGGCCGGTTCTCGGCGATGACGGCCGTCATGCCACCGCCCTTCGGATCCAGAAATTGAATCCGGGCCCCCTGTTCCCACGAACCGACATAGTGCGATCCTTCAGTAAATGCGGCTGTCCACAGGCGGTACGTCTTGTCCTGCAGCATCGTATTCCACACGGTGGACGGGGACGCGTCGATGAGCACCGTAAATTCTAATGTGTGCATAGTGCAGCTTTCATCAGGTGACGAGAGAGGGATTGTCGATTAACATACGGCGCAACCCGTCACACGTCAAATACCCGCGCCGCCATGCTCACCCGGTCACGTATCCACACCCACCGTCAGACCGATGGACGTGTCGTAGAGATTCATGCCCGCCTTGTCGGCGCGTATCGCCACTGCGCGATGAAATCCGATGGTCTGCCCCGCGTCCGCTTCCAGTGCTTCGGCATCGGAAGGGAACACACTTTTACCACTGCGTTCGAGGGCGCGTTCAAAATCGCTCCAGTGCCTCCATCCGTCCGGGAGTGTGTCGACACGCACAGAATGTACGCCTGCGCTGCGTTCCCAGATCGCGCGCCACTGAGCGGCCGTGCGGAAACTCCAGAGATCGTCCTCCCAAAACACCTTCCCGTTCGACTGGGGAGTCGCGAGATGTGCGGGCACTTCCGTAATCTCCCGCATGAAACCCGGGACAACCACGCCAATGCTCCCGCCCGCGCGCACGAAACGGCTGAGGTATTGCAGGTACAACAGATCGGTTCCGAAATATTGGTAGGCGTCGATCGAGACGACGGCGTTGAAGAAGTCCGGAGGAAACGGCAGCGCGTGCGCCTCGGCGCGGAGGGGATAGACGGAGTCGGTAAGGCCGGCTTCCGTGGCTCTCCGCCAGTTGTGATCGGGGGCGATCCAGAGGTCCGCCGCCCACACACGCACGCCGAATTCCTTTGCGAGGAAGATGCTGCTCAGCGCCTTGCCACAGCCCAGATCGAGCAGGCGCATGCCCGGCTCGAGGTGCATGGCTTCCGTGAGCCATTCGCAGAGCCACACGGCATTCGGCCCCATCTGATTCTCGAGCATCCATTGCGGATCGTAGGTGTTCGATCGCGGGAACTCGGGCTTCCGCAGCAGCGACAGTGTATCGTTCATGGGAGTTCTCTGTGAAATGGTGACGGTGTTCAGTGTGTGTGCAGCAGCGGGACAAGGGCGCCCGCGGCGCTGCGGCCGGAGAATGCCGCGCCCTCGACGTGTGGTCCGCCGAAGGCGTCGCCCGCGATCAGCAGAGGCGGCGACGTGTGCAGCACACGGAAAGCGCCGTCGGAGAAATGTGTCGGTTTGCTGTAGAGCCAGCCGTGCACCTGGAACTCCTCACTCTCGGATCCGATCCAGGGCGCGCAATGCTCGAGCAGTGCGCGGCCGATTTCGCGGCGGTCCTCCCCCCAACAGTCGCGGCTGAACTCGGGGGTTGCGTGCACAGTGATGCCGGGCACGTCTGAAATACCCTTCTGCTGATTGTCGGCGATCCACGAGACGGGACACCTGTCCGGCACGAGAAAGCCCGGCGCGGGAATGCGCGACACGTCGCGCAACACCGCCATGACGGCGATACAACACTCGTAGCGCACCGCGTCGAGCGCGGCGCGGTCGGCCGCGGATACGTCGCACGTGCCTGCCGCAAGAAGTTCGAGGGCCTGCGGCACGGGGGTGGTGAGCAGCACCGCCTTCGCGTGCAGAGACCGGCCGTCCGCCGTTTCCGCGGACCAGCCGCCGGCTGCGTTGTGCAGCGCGACCACTTTTGTTTCGAGCAGCAGGTCGAGATGTTCCGCGAGATGTTTCGGCACGGCCGTCATTGCCGGCACTCCGCGCCAGCATGTGACATCCTCGCGTGTGTCGGTGAACCATTCGTCCAGCAACCCCAGGCGCGACCAGGCGCGCAGGGCGGTGGAAAATTCGCTTCCCGTGGCGGAGAGCACCTGGGCCCCGTGGTCGAATATCGCGCCGCCGAGACGCCGGGTGGACATACGCCCGCCCACGCCCCTTGCCTTGTCCGCTATGAGCACCGCAAGTCCACGCTCGTGCAGGAGTGTTGCGGCCGTCAGTCCGGCGATGCCTGCGCCCACGACAAGGACGTCCGTAGTGATCTTTTCTTCGAGCATATCGTGCCGCCGGATTCCTGAGGATGTGACGTTGTTGAAGCGGATGAAGCGGCCGTCCTCGCGCGCGGATCCGCCCAGAATTCCAGTTCGCGCGGTGTATGGCCGATCAGTTTGTCGCGTTGATATCCCATCATGGTACAGTACGCGGAGTTCACCTCCACAACGCGTCATTCAGGAAAGGAGGTGACTATCCGCGCGAGAGGATTTGTACGAAAGGTGCGCGAACCACCACACCCGCGGGCAGGTACTGCAATAGAAGGGATACCGTGGTATCGCCGGTATGTGCGTACATCGTCTCTCCAGGGCTGACACCGCTTCGTGTGCGACATCCGTATGCCGCGCTGAAAGCGGAGTGGGGGTGCAGGTTGGGCATTCCCGGAGAAAGCAGGCGGGGTTCCTGCTTCCAAATACCACGCCCGCAGCACCGTCAGGGTTCGATATCGGATTTTTCTATCCGAACCATTCAATAAACGTTACACAGGAAACTATCGAAGAACGGTCGAAATGTCAAGTGCCACCCGCCGCATCGTCTCCCGGGACAATACAGCGTACGCTATGTGATGCATCCGCCGTGAAACGCGGACGCACGCGGCATGCCACCGGGTGAGAGGTACTACTTTCCCGATTCAGCCACCGGGAACCACAGCTCAACCAGGCCGCTGCCGCTTTCCACGTCGAATCGTTCATCATAGAGTTCAAAATCCGGCACCTGCACCGGGGTAATCCCGGAATGCGGCAGCCAGTCGCGGAAGATCAGTTCCCATGTATGCCGCAGCGCGGACATATGACCAAAATGCTCGAACACCGCGTACCGCTGTTCATGAATGCGCATACGTCCGAGTTCAGGTGCGAGTGTATCGAAACTCTCAACTTCGGAGGCACACATGTATTCGAAACCCTCCGCCCTGCTGCCGCACACCACCCCGTAGCGGATGGCGGGATTAATCGATGGAATATCGTCGCGGCATGCAAAGTCCTGCCATTGACGAGGTATTGTCCTGTACGAATCTGCGTACAGATGCTGCCTGCGTATTCCTGCAAGCAGCATCGCTCGGCCGCGTGTGAAACGGCTGGGGGCGATGAGCATGGAATCGTCCTTCGAAAAACCGGATGTGGTGGAGGCTCTGCCGAAAAGCATGGTAATGTGCCCACTCCGGCCCCCGGAGACAATCACATTTTCCATCGATCGTGCAAACTTTGCATTCCGTTGCCATACGATCAGGCGTGGTCGCCTCCCTGCTTTGGCGAAAATCTGTCATTCCAACTCCGTGTCAAGCGATGGAACAGCGCTGTGGGTGCGTCGGTACTCGGAGAACACACATCCCGTGAAGTCTCACACTCTGGTGCATTGGAGAACACGTACACGCGATCCCTGCGGGAACACGTGACAATGGCGCGTCGTGATACTGGAGGAGATACTGTCGTCCGAAGCTACGTAATTCCACACGCTGACGCAATGGCGGCACGCCACAGCGTCACATCAAGGACTCCGGCCGATTCGGAGCGTCGTACCGTGACGACGTGCAGAAGCGCGGTCAGCCGGCCGGCCGTGGGGTTGGAGCCGGCTCCGCTTCAGGACCCATGGTCAACCCGCCTGTCCGTTCGAGCCAGTCCGCAACTGCGTCCGCGACGCGCGGGATGTCTCCATCGGATACATCAATGGTGAACGACGGAAGCGCGGAAGCCGCGATGAGTTCACGAAGCTGTTCCTGCTCTTCGATAAATTGATTCACGTCGTCGTACTGCGAGGGTTTGCCCGACACCTTCAGGCGCTCGACGCGCGCGGCTTCGAAAGATTCGGGCGACCGCACGCAGAACACAAGCCGGAATCCCAGCGGCTTGAGTCGCTCCTCGAGCCAGGCAAAGTTGTAACGTCGTCCGTACTGGCGCCACTGCACGAGTTGCGTGGAGATGTGGAAGCGGTCCACAATCCACGAGTAGTATTTCTGCAGTTCGAAGAGGCGCACCCACGTCTCGTACGTCTCCATCGCCTGCGCCTCCTCCTCCGGCGCAAAGTTGATCAGTCCCCTGCCCCAGGGCACATTTGTGAATGCGCACCACTCGGCGGATATCAACGGCGAATGGTAGCGGTAGCGGCGTGGTCCGACACATCGCGGATGTTCGTTGAGTGCAAACGCCAGGTCGGTCTTGTGCGTGAGTCGTGTGCCTTCAAGAATGATTTTGGGACAGAGTTTCATGGCTCCCATGCGTGCGAGAGGTGATCGGAAGGATACCGGAACCGGTACATGAAAGGTGACATCGGCATCAAAAAAGGCACGTGCAAACTACATCCGCCCGGGTCGAAGTATCAACGTGCCGGGTCTCGGCATGCAGCAGGACGACTGACTGAAGTGGAACATGACGCATTGGATTTTTCTTGTCGCGGGGTATTTTTCCGATTCATCTCACAGGAAGGACTCCCCATGTTTCTCGGACACTACGCAGTGGCGCTGGCCGCGAAGGGTGCGGCTCCCAGGATTTCGCTGGCGCGGTTGATCCTCGCCGCGCAGCTCGTGGATTTGATATGGCCCATGCTT
Organism: Ignavibacteriota bacterium; assembly: GCA_016218045.1. Lineage (NCBI taxonomy): Bacteria > Pseudomonadati > Ignavibacteriota > Ignavibacteriota bacterium. The sequence continues at coordinate 35,324 of JACRFB010000056.1, read as the reverse complement.
CTGCTGCTCGGTCTGGAACATGTGCGCATCGCTCCGGGCGACACGGCGTTTACTCCGCTGGACTTCTACGACTATCCCTACACGCACAGCTTTCTCGCGGCGTTGATGTGGTCGCTGCTTGCAGGTGCGGGCGTGTGGACCGCCTACCGCCGCGTGCGCGACGCCGTTGTGCTGGGGCTCGTCGTGTTCAGCCACTGGCTGCTCGACGTCTTGTCACACAGGCCCGACCTGCCGCTTGCGCCCGGCTCCGACATTCACATCGGCCTCGGCTTGTGGAACAACGTCGCGGCGACCATCGTTGTCGAGTGCCTGCTCTTTGTCGTGGGAGCCGCCCTGTACCAGCGTTCCACAAAGGCGAAGGACGGTACCGGTACCGCGGCGCTGTACGGCATGCTGGCTTTTCTGGCCGTGATCTATGTCGTAAACGTGTTCGGTCCACCGCCGCCCAATGTCGACGCCATCGGCTGGGCGGGCTTGCTCCTCTGGCTTTTTATTCCCTGGGCCTGGTGGATCGAGAAACACCGCAGCGTGGTCTGAACCGCCGGATCAGTGTGAACGACCGGTCTCGCGCTTCGCCTTTCCGTCTTCGGGTATTCGCGCGACGAGTTCCGCCTGCACCACGGCCGCCATATTCCCCACCATCAGGATGCCGAGAAGGATCACGATCCACAGGCCGCTCGCGGGATCCACAATGTTACCCAGAGCGAGCGCCGCACCGACGGCAAAGACGAGAATACCCGCCCACACGCGTCCACGAGTCCATGCCGCGCTTCGTGCCGCCATGAGAAGGTGGCTGCGTTCGGCACGGCTCAGACGCGACCAGCCGGGGATATCAGACGCGCGCCAGTAGTAGCTCATTTCTTTCCTGTTTTTGCGCGCGCTTCCTTCACGCGATGTTTCACGATGCGCCGGATCAACGTGGTGGGTATCGGCGCGTCGATCGGGAATTGAATCGCACCCTTAGAGGTTTTATACGCCGCGAGATCTTGTGCAAACACGGTTGTGGCTTCGGCGCCGGGGTACAGACCGATGTGTTTCTTGAAACCACCGAAGTGTACAAGATTCCCGTTCAGCACATAGGTCGGGATCTGGTATTTGATCGTCTCGACGGCATCGGGTGCGGCCGCGCGAATAATTGCGCGCACCTTCTCGAGCAGCGGCCGCACCTCCGGGGGAAAGCCGGCGATGTATTCGTCGATCGTTGTGGGAGTATCCGCGGGAGCTTTCATCTCACGTACTTTCGTTTGTGTGCGGGTGAGCCGCGAGTTGTGTGATGTCGGGATTCTCGAGCACGCGCTTCTCCGAGCCGTACAGTGTCACGTTGATCATCGAGCGGCCGAGATCGGCGAGTCTGCAGACGGACTTCGGAAATATTGCATGCAAAAGAGGGTATGGCGATGCAACGATGCGGAACAGGAGTTTTACGTTGTGCTGTCCCGGTACGGGCTTCATAAGTCCGGGCCGGAAATGATGAACGGCGCGGAAGGGCAATGCAGAGAGATGATTCTCGGTACGCCCTTTCACGCGCGCCCACATGAGACGGCCCTGTTCGGTTCCATCGGTCGCCTGGCCCGACACGTAACAGAAAGTCATGCCGGGATTCACGCGCGCGAGCAGCGTGGCGACAGACATCGTCAGATCGTAGGTGACGCGCGTGTATGCGTCCTCCTTCATGCCCACCGACGACACACCCAAGCAGAAATAACATGCGTCGTATCCACGCAGTTGTTCCTCAAGTGGACGAAGGTCGGAGATATCCGCGTGTAATATCTCCCGCAGCTTGGGGTGGGCCACGCCGCAGGTCCGCCGCCCTACAACCAGCACCGATTGCACACGTTCGGCTGCAAGGGCCGTGAGCAGCACCCCTTCCCCCACCATGCCCGATGCGCCGAAGATGATAACACGAATGTTCATGCGCCGCCTTCCGTGTCAGTTTCCATGATGCAGATCGAAGAGGAGGAGGATTGTGCCGCGGGCGTCGGTGGCAAGGCGGGCGGCAAGCAGGTAGCCCGCGCGCGGCGTCCATATCCACTCGACGTGTGCTGAGGATACTCGGCGGCGGTTCATGATTCGTTTTTCGAGGACCGACTCGATGCGATGCAGCAGCGCGCCGAATGCAGCGGACGTGTCGGCCGCATCGATACGTTTAACGCCGCGGATGCGCGAGAGCTTCAGCGAGCCGAAGCGGTCGGCATCATAGTCGAGAGCGACGCTCCACCCGTCCGCGGCGGTATCACGCGTCACATGTGTGAAACCCACCACACGCTCGTAGTTGTAGAGCGAGTCGCGGAAAAAATGAAGCGTCCCGTCCGGTGCCGCCACGGTCCCAGGCGCCCAGTCCTGTTGTATCTTCATCATGGCGGTAAACACGATGGGATCAAAATCCTGGGAGTCTGCGCGGCTCGGAAGCCCGGTGAGCATCACCAGGCACAGGGATACGGCAAAGCGCGCTGCATGCAACGGCGCGTGATGGAAGGAGTGCGGCATCATACTCGGTGCGGAATTCCGGATACGGAGGTCTTATTCTGTGGCGGCGGACCGCCGGTGTTGTATTTCCTCGATCGCGGCAGCGCGCGGGTCACACCAGCGCTTGCGCCACGATTCCCCCAATGAGCAGCGCGAGCACCAGACTTCCAATCCAAATGATCATCCCCTCGCGCACGCCGCGCTCCTTGAGCATCACCATAAGCGACGCGATACAGGGCACAAACAGCGTGATGGTGACGAGCGCGGCGACGGTTTGATAGGGTGATAGATGCATGTCGTACAGTCCGGCCGCGCCGAAATCGCGCCGCACCAGCCCCATGACGAAGGCCATGGCGGCCTCCTTCGGAAGTTTGAGCCAGGTGACGACCAGCGGCTGCAGCGCGTCCTGCACGGCGACGAGGGCTCCGGTCACCTGCAGGATGCTCACGGCAAGTGATCCGATGAAGAACCACAGACTCGCCTCCTTCAGGAAGAAGTAGGTCTTGTAGCCGGTCTTCTGTATCACGTTGCCGATGCGCGGAAGGCGCAGCGGCGGCAGGTCGAGCAGCAGGGCCGAGGTTTCGCCGGGGATTCCGCGGCTGAGCAGCGTGCCCACGGCGACGAGGAAACTGAATATGACTGCGGAATACACTGCCGTGGCCGCGGGACCCGCGGTGGCGAGGAGGGCGGCGATGACACCGAGCTGCGCTGAACACGGGATGGCGAGCTGAAGGATGGTGGTGGCGATGGTTTTTTCGCGCTGCGTCCCGAGCAGGCGCGTTGTGATGGTGGCCATGGTCACACAGCCGAAACCGAGGATTAACGGAATGACCGCGCGTCCGTTCAGGCCGATGAAGCGCAGGAGGCGGTCCACCAGCGTCGCAAGCCGGGGCAGGTAGCCGCTGTCCTCGAGCACGGACAGGGCGAGGTAGAATCCGATGACGAGCGGTGTGAGAAGAAAGATGAGATACGTAAACGTCATCGTGACCGCGCCGAACTCGCCGAAGAACACGGCAACCCAGGGATTGCGGAAGGTGAAATTCCAGTTCGCGTCATGTCCGCCGGCGAAGTCGCGTGCCTCCTCCCACACAGAGTGCCGCGCGTTGCTGCCCTCAGGAAAGTCGAAGGAGCGTGTGGCGATCACGTCGTCGTTGTCGTTGACACGTTCGATGGTGAGGAGCGTGGAGGAGTTGCGCGCGACGAGTGATTTGATCGCCACATCGACGATACGGTTGCCGATGGTGACCTCGGTGAAACCCACCACGTCCTGCGCGACAAATACACCCACAAACTGATAGACGAGAAACAGGATCACGGCCAGGGCGGGAATGCCGTAGACAGGGCTCACGGTCAGCCGGCCCAGGGCGGACGATAGCTGTCTTCCCGCGCCGGCGTCGGCGACACAGCGGGCGACGATCTGATTCACGCGGTTGCGACGCGCGATGTACACTTCCTCGCGTCGCGCGGCCTCGGCGGGAGCGATGCCGTGACGCGCTGCAACGGCCGCATCACCTTCCAGAACCATGAGTGCTTCGGCCTGCGACCCCACGGCGGAAAGCATGTGGTGCAGATCCGTGTGCAGTCCGCGATCCACATTTCCTTCACAGGCGCGGGTGATGAGGTCGTGGAGTCCGTCGAGTCCCTCTCTGCGTGTGGCGACGGCGCCAATGACGGGCACCCCCAAATCACGCGAGAGTGCCTCGAGGTCGATGTGCAGCCGGCGGTGGCGCGCCTCGTCCATCATGTTCACCACGAGACCGACACGTTTGCCCATGTCGATGAGCTGCTGTGTCAGAAACAGATCGCGTTCGAGATGGACGGCATCCACGACATTGATCACAACATCTGCGTAGAGCACGATGTCGCGCGCCACGGTTTCCTCGTCGTTGAAGGAGGAGACGCCATAGATACCGGGCGTGTCGAAGATGTCGTAATCGAGGTAGCTGCCCTTCGACACTTCGACGGTGGTGCCAGGGAAGTTCGACACGTCGACGTAGAGGCCGCTGAGATAGTTGAAGACCACCGACTTGCCGACGTTGGGATTGCCCGCGAGCACGAGGCGCGGGCGGGGCGAGCCGTCGAGCAGCACACGTTCTTCACGTCGATGGCGGTGGTCGCGATGTTCCGCGCGCGGAGGCGCGTTATGTGTATCGTGTATGGGAGAGCTCATGGAAATGTTCGAACGTCACTCGACGGGAGAGACGGTGATGGAGGCCGCGAGTTCCGCGCTGAGCGCCACTTCCTGGCGGCTGTGTGCAAGCACGAGCGTGCCGCCGGGCAGACGCTCCAGGCATTCGAGTTCCGCGCCTTCCATGATGCCGATGCGTATGAGCTGCGCGCGGAAACTTCCGTCGGGCAGCCGGAGAACACGCACGCGTCCGCCGCGGCGCACTGCACCGAGTGTCATGCGGCGCCTCCGAGACTGCGTTTGCGGAGGCAGGCGGGACAGATGCCGTAGATGTGCAGCACGGCGTCCTGCAACTCGTGTCCGAGAAACGCCGCGGCATCGCGGGCCATACGATCGACACGCTTGTCGATGAATTCCTCGATGTTCCCGCAACTGCGGCAGATGAGATGGTGATGCGGCTGCACGTTGTGCGCAATCTCGTAGCGCGCCGACCTCTCGCCGAAGCGGTACTGCGCCAGCACGCCCGCTTCGCGCAGCTTGTCGACAGTGTTGTACACAGTGGCGCGCGACACGGTGCTGCCCTGGGTTTTCATCCGGTAAAACAACTGGTCCACATCAAAATGTCCGGGCGTCTGCATCACGGCTTCGAGCACTTCTAGACGCTCTGGTGTCACACGGAGGCCACGCTCGTGAAGGTAATCGGTGAATAAAGTCTTGATATCGCGCTTGGGCATGTGCGTTTAGAATTAATCTAAATAAACATACCGCACAGGCCGCTGCGAAACAAATGACATTTCCACGTTACACGTTACAGGTTTCCACGTTACACGTTACACGTTACAAGTAGCAAGGTGGCAAAGTGGCAAAGTGGCAAAGTAAAAAACGGGGCACCCGTTGCGGCGTGCCCCTGAATTCAGCGTGTCTCTACATCCAACGGCCTGTTCCCTCCACTCTCCCGTCGACCAACGTCTTTCCCCTTGTCACGTGTCACTTTCTACTTGTCACATGTCACTTGTCACATTCTACTTGTCACGTGTCACGTGTCACTTTCTACTTTCCACTTTTCACTTTCTACGTCCCACGTGTCACCTTCCACGTTCCCGCCGTACCCGTCTACGGGAGACGTTTTTTAAACGCGGCGTACTGTTTGACGTAGAGCTGCGACTCCGACGGTGAGGAGATATTCCATTCGCGCATGCGGGCATTCACGTTGTTGCCGCGCTCGTCCGAGGGGGGATGAGTGAGGAACAGTTTTTCGAGCGACGAGGCGCCGCCCTTGCCGGAGCTGCCGATCTTGTCGAAGAAGTACTTGATGCCACCGGGGTAATAGTCCGTGGAGCGCAAGTAGAGCATGCTGAAGTTGTCGGATTCCATCTCGTCGTCGCGGCTGTTCTGAAGGAAGCCGAGATTGGTGAAGAGGTTCGCCGCGATCTGGGCGGTGGTGCTGGGATTTTTGCCCAGGACTATGCCGAGCATGGCCTGCACCCCGTACGCGGCCGTGATACGTTTGCTCGCATGACGCCGTTCGGCGTGCGCGATCTCGTGCCCGAGCACGCCGGCAAGGGAGGCCTCGTTCTCGAGAAATTTCAGCAGTCCCGTGTACACGTAAATGTAGCCGCCCGGTGTGCAGAAGGCGTTGATGGTTTTATCGTCGTGGATGATTTCGAGCTTGTACGGATACACCGCCTTTTTTGTCACGTCGGGGGATGCGAGCACCTTCTGGATCACACCCGACACGTAGGCCTTCACTTCGGGATGGCCCTGCAGGATGGGATATTCCTTCGGATTCGCGCGGATCTCGGTGTCGAGCTGCGCGCCGAGTTCGACATCGTCCTTGTCGGAAAAAATGTTCACACCGCAGGCACCGATGACACCGGCGTACACGACGAGGACGAGCATTGCGATGCGGCTGCGCAGGATTGTGCGAAGCTCGCGTTTCAGGGTTGTGATCATGGGCCTGCCTCTCTGAAAACGACGAAGTATTTCTTTATTCGGATACAGATAATAGGAAATTACTGTGTCATCCAAAACAGCACGCGCCGCCGGAACGTTTCCTCGATGGCGAGGAAAACCGGATCGTTCTCGCCAAGGGGTTCCGGATTCGAGGAGAAGAAGCGGTCGGCGGTTTCGCGCAGGTAGCCGCAGTCCTCACGGAGAAACACCTCGTGTCGCAGCGTCTCGAATCCGGCAAAACGCCGCGCATACCAGAGCAGGTGTTTGCGCGCGCGCGGCAGGGCGAGCACGGGTCCGTACAGTTTCTCGATTGCCGCGAGATGCCGCAGGACACCCGGGCGCATCGCGTCGGCGGATGGCGCCGCGTCGAGTATCCCCCTCTCGCTGCCTTCGGCGATGTCGCGGAATATCCACGGCGTGCCCAGCGCGCCGCGCGCAACCATCACGGCATCACAGCCGGTATGCTGCATCATCGCGTGCGCGTCACGGGCCGAAAACACGTCGCCGTTCCCCAGGACGGGTACCCGCGCCTCGTCCTTGGCCACGGCAATGCTCTCCCAATGCGCCGCCTCGGAGTACGAGGCCGAGCGTGCGCGCCCGTGCACCGCGATCAGGGCCGCGCCGTTGTCCTCGGCGGTACGCACGATTCTGCGTATGGTGTTCTCCTTGCGGTGCGCGCTCATGCGCACCTTCACCGACACGGGCACGTCGGAGGCGCGCACCGCGGCGTCGATGACACGGCCGAGCCGCGCGAGATCCTCGAGCAGGTCCGCTCCTGCCCCCGCTTCGCAGATGCGGTCGTCCGGACAGCCGCAGTTGATGTCGAAGAACGCGGGATGTAACGGCGCAAGCCGCTGCACCGCAAGCGACACGCCATCGGGCGTCGCGGCGACAAGCTGTATGGAGACCGGACCCTCGTCCGCGTCAAACACCGCGTAGCGGTAGGCCTCGGATGATCCCTCGGCGATGCCTTTTGCGCTCGCCATTTCCGTGTATCCGTGTCCGAGCCCGTACTCCCTGCACACGACGCGGAATGGCGCATCGGTTGTGCCCAGCATCGGCGCCAGTGTCGCCTTTGTATCGAGTATGAATTTTACGTTCGGGTGCATCGGAGAAGATACATCGGCGGGCGGCGGAACGGAAAATTGATTCTGTCAGTTCCTGATTCCTGTCTCCTGTCTCCTCTATCCTCAAATGGGTGTGAGGAGACAGGAGAATGGAGACAGGACACACGCATCCAACGAATCAGCCGGTGCCTCCTACATTCCAGATCCCAGCTCCTAACTCCCAGCTCCTAGCTCAAAACTCCGCGCTGACGCCGATGGTCGGAAGTATACCGATGGTGCCGCTGCCGAGTTCGGTCCGGCGGTTCCGGAAGTCGAAGCGCGCACTCTGCACATTCTTGCGATTGTACACGTTCTGAATGTCGATGTAGGTGACGAGGTTCCATGTCGCAAAATTCCAGCGGCGGTCGAGGCGCAGATCGAGCGCATGAAACACCGGCAGGCGCTCGCCGTTGTAGCGTGCCGCGTCGATGGTGCCGTCGGGCAGGAACGGCGTGTACGGCGCGCCGGTCCCGAATCGGAATTTGAGACTGGTCTCCCAACGTTCGTTGAATTTGTATCCACCGCTCAGATTCACAATGATGCGCTGATCGAAGGATCCCGGCCGCTCCACGCCGTCGAGCGCCGTAAAGTTCGACTCGCCGTAGGTCAGACTCAGAATTCCGTAACAGGGGATTTCGGAGAGGCGCTTCTGCAACAGAAGTTCCACACCACGGGCGAGTCCGCTGCCCTCACTGACCAGCGGATCGAAGCCGAACGCGGCAAAGCCCTCATCGGATCCGCCAAAACCCGCGCCGGTGTTGGCCTGCACAAAATATTTCCGCAAGGTGTTCGCGGGATAATTCGTGTACTGCTTCACGTAACCTTCGAGACGGATCTTGGTATCGGCGCGCAGCAGATGTTCGATACCCGCCACAAACTGCCGCACCTGCAGATGCTCGAGCGCGCGGTTGGCGGAGTTGGACACGAGCCAGATCAGCGACGGCGCCTGGTGAAAGATACCGGCGCTTGCACTCACCGATGTCAGCGGTGTAACGGCGTAGGAGAGGGAGAGGCGCGGACTGAACACGGCCGGCTTGTCGATCATGCTGAAGTAATCCACACGCGCTCCCGCGATGGCTTGAAGCCGGTCGAAAAACAGATGGGAGATCTGTGCGTAGGCGGAGGCCTTTGTGCCGGTCGTGTCCCACAGCGTGTTCGGCGTCATGGCAAGCGGGAAATACGGATTGGGCGACACGTTCAGGCGGCCGTCCACACGCAGGAGTTTTCCCTGCGCACCAAAGCTCAGCTCGGTGCCGCGGTCCAGCAGGAACACCGCGTCCGCGCGAAGACCGGTCTCCGCCTCCTTCGAGATGCTCGTGAAGACGGGATTGAGCAGCGAATCCGTCTGCAGATAATCGTAGGAGACGAAGGTGCGATTCAACGACAGTGTCACAAAACCGTGTTCCATCAGGTGCCGCCAGGAGAAGGACGAAATGTACTGATCCTGCGAACTGCCGAGTATGCGCGAGTTGCTGTAGCGCTGGTCCTCGGTGTCGTTGAAGAATCGTATGTCGTCGAGCGCGGAGATGGTGAAAAACGAGAGTTCGTTTTTTGAGTCGATGGAATACCGCGCCTTGGCGAGGAAGTCCCAGTACTCCGGCACAAAACCGAAACCAGCGGCTTTGAAGATAAAATCGAGGTAGCTGCGCCGGGCCGAGAAAAGGAAGTTTCCGTTTCCGCCCAGCGGCCCTTCCGCGTTGAGGCCGAACTGCGAGGCCGACACGGTGGCCTTCCCGCCGATGCGGTCGTCGCGTCCGTCTTTCAACTGTATCGAAAGCACCGACGACAGTTTGTCGCCATAGCGCGATCCGAAACCACCGCTCGAGAAGGTCACGTCGCGCACAAAATCGAGATTGACAAAACTCAGCGGTCCGCCCGTCGCGCCCTGCGTGCCGAAATGATTGATGTTCGGGACTTCGATATTGTCGATCACATAAAGGTTCTCGGAAGCCGCGCCGCCGCGGACGATGAGATCGTTGCGCCCGGCCGACACCTGCACGACGCCCGGGAGTACGGAAATCGCGCGGATGACGTCCTCCTGCCCTCCGGGTGCCCGTCGTATTTCCTCGTAGGATAGGGTCTGTGCGCTGACAGGTTCGTCGGCGTCCTTGCGGAAATAATCGGCCTCCACGACCACCGCATCAAGATCGATGGGCATGGCCTGAAGTTGAAACACGAGCTGCGTCTGCCGTCCGGATGCCACCACCACATCGGTGAGCAGTGCCGGCTTGTATCCGACAACCGAGGCCTGCACGCGGTATGTGCCCGGCGGCACGTTCCGGATCTCGAAACGGCCTTCGACGTCTGCCGCAGCGCCGTAGCTCGTCCAGAGAACAATCACCGACGCGCCGACCAGCGCTTCGCCCGTCGCCTCGTCACTGACACTACCTTTGATGGATCCCGCCGCCTCCTGCGCCCACGACACGACGGGGGTGATAAGGGTTCCCGCGAACAGAAGGAGTAGTGCGCAGGTGTGCAGGATCGAGGTGCGTCGTGGTGTCATTGTATTGGTGTCGGTCGTGGTGTAGAGTCTCGGTGTCGTAGCCATATAACGAAGCGTGTGGCGTGCGGAGTTCCGCAATCACACAGTATCGGAGCCACACTGATACGGAGGGACAAAAAAAAACGCTGCGAGTGCTTCGCAGCGTTTCCATTTTACGTACCGCTTCCCTTGCCCGATGCTCCGATACTCCCGGGCACGGAAACTCCGTTACCGTGTTACTCCGGTATCGGTCAGACCCGTCCCCGCGCCGGTCTGCGACCGATGAAGAAACAGTCGAATCCTTCGGCGATCATCTCGTCGGCGTTGTAAATGTTGCGTCCGTCGAAAATCACCGGCTCGGCGAGTTTGGATTTCACCCGCTTCCAGTCGGGCTTGCGGAATTCATTCCACTCGGTGACCATGAGCAGCGCGTGCGCGCCCTCGATGGCGTCGTACATGGACGCGGCATAATTGATGCGGTCACCGTACCGCTCGCGTGTGTTTTCCACCGCCTCGGGATCAAAGGCGTTAACGCGCGCGCCGGCCGCGAGTAGCGAGTCGATGATGATGTATGCGGGCGCCTCGCGTACGTCGTCGGTGTTCGGTTTAAAGGCGAGTCCCCACAGCGCAAAGGTTTTGCCGGCAAGATTCCCTTTGAAATACGTGTGCACTTTTTCGAAGAATCGTTTCGGCTGATCGGCGTTGACGTCTTCCACCGCCTGCACGATGCGCAGCGGATGTCCGGCATTGTTGGAGGATTTCAGGAGCGCTTTCACATCCTTCGGGAAACACGAGCCGCCGTACCCGACGCCCGAGAAGAGGAATTTTTTTCCGATGCGTGTGTCGGTGCCGATGCCCTTGCGGATGTTGTCGACGTCGGCGTCGAGGATCTCGCAGAGATTCGCGAGGTCGTTCATGAACGAAATGCGCATCGCGAGAAAACTGTTGGCGGCGTACTTGGTGATCTCGGCGCTGCGCTCGTCCATCACGATGATGGGATTGCCCGAGAGGACAAAGGGCTCGTATAGCGCTGTCAGAGTCTGCCGCGCGCGTTCGTCGGAGGTGCCGATCACGACACGGTCGGGGCGGAGGCTGTCCTCCACCGCAAATCCTTCGCGCAGGAATTCCGGATTGGATGCGACGGTGAAATCGCCCGCGTACTTCGCGCGAATTGTCTCGGTGACACGTTCGGATGTGCCTATGGGCACGGTGCTTTTATCGACGATGATCTTGAAGGGCTGCGGTGCGTGCCGCTGCAGTATCGCGCCGATTTCGTCGGCCACGCGCAGCACGTACTGAAGGTCGGCCGAGCCATCCTCGTTCGGCGGAGTCGGCAGGCAGAGGAAGATGACATCCGACGCGAGAACCGCGCTCTCGAGATCGTCGGTGAAGGTGAGCCGTCCCTCTTTGGCGTTGCGCTCGTAGAGGGGATGCAGGCCCGGTTCGTAAATCGGAATCTTCCCGTTGCGCAGCTTCTCAAGCTTTTTCGGATCGTTGTCGACGCAGATGACGGTGTTCCCATTTTCGGCGAAACACGTTCCTGAAACCAGACCGACATATCCGGTTCCTATCACGGCAATTGTGTGCGGCATAATGTCCCGAGGATGAATGTGTATGGAGGTGCGGTGGTGATCGGTGCTGTGTGGAAACGTGTCGTTAATGCTCGCGCGACGCGGAACGCGACGGCTTGGACGCCTGGCTCCCGTTCATCGGTTTCACGTGTACGCCGTTCGTTTTCACAAGCGGCGCTTCGAGCAGCAGATCATCGGGCTCGCTCTGGAATACCAGGCGCACATAACCGAGCAGATGGAAGAAACAGCCCTGCGCGATCACAAGCACGCCGAGCAGCAGCCAACCGTACAACTCGGGCAGCAGCGCGAGACAGAGCCCCGCGCCCGCGTAGATCAGCGCGATGCCGTACAGAATGAGGACGGTGGCCTGCGACGAGAGACCGAAACGCGCCTTCATCATGTGATGAATGTGGAAACGGTCGCCGGTGAATGGATTCTGTTTCTTGATGATGCGACGGAAGAAGGCGAGCAGTGTATCGGAGATGGGAAGGCCCAGCATGATGATGGGCACAAAAAAGACGGTCAGCTTCATCGGACCACGATCAACCAGCAGCCATCCGAGGACGCCGAGAGTGAATCCGAGGAACATGCTGCCCGTGTCGCCCATAAAGACGCGCGCGGGATGGAAGTTGAACAGGAGGAAGCCGATAAGCGCACCGCCCAGTATAAAACACAGCGACGCGAGCACGGGATCACCCCACAGCAAGGCCAGAATGCCGAAGGCGGAGACACTGATCAGCGACGTGCCGGCGGCGAGGCCGTCCATGCCGTCGATCATGTTGACGGCGTTTGTGAGCCCGACAATCCACAGCACCGTGACGACGGTGCCGATGGAGTTGTAGATGACCGAGGACTCGGTGACACCGAACACATGCGGATACACGTCACCGCGGATCGCGCCGAGGATCACAAAGAACGCGGCGAGAAACTGGAAGATGAATTTGCGCTGGAAGGTGACGTCGGTCAGATCATCGACGATGCCGAGCACGAGGATGATAGCGCCGGCTTCGAGCGCATAGACAAATATGGGCGAATCGGCCGGATGCAGCGTCCGCCAGATCTCCTCAACCGGAAACAGGAAGGAAATAATCGCGGTCGTGAGAAAGGCGAATATCAGACTGAGTCCCCCGGTGAAGGGAACCTGGCGCCCGTGCAGCTTCCGATCCTGATCGGGCATATCGAACAGGCCCCATCGATGCGCCAGCTTGATGCACAGAGGCATCGTCAACACAGCGAGGAACAGCGAGATCGGAGGGAAGTAGTACAAAAGGCGGGGTATCCAGAGTGCGGGAAACGGCGAATCAAAGCAAAAATATAGTGACGGTGACTCAAAAACCATAGCAATTTCAGTGTGCCGGTATCAGGCGGTTTCACCTCCCCGGCGAGAGGGCCCGGAGAAGTTCGGCGTACCGTGCAGTGCCCGATTCCCTGGTATAGAGCGTGGTGTAGGCATCACGCGCGCGACCGCCCATCGAGGCCCAGAGGTCGGGCGTATCGGCGGCTGCACGAATCGCCTCGGTCAACGCGTCGGGGTCGTCGGGATCGACACGCTGTCCGCATCCCGCCTCATCGATGACACGCGCAATTTCATTGTTCGGCGATCCGACGAACAAAACGGGCCGGCCCACCGCAAGAGCGCCGTAGAATTTGCTCGGAACGATGAGTCCGTCCAGTCGCGGGTCAAGGGACACGAGATGCAGGTCCCCGGCGGAGAGTGATTCCGACAGCACGTCGAGCGGCTGATAGGGCAGCAGCAGCGCGGTGTCGAGTGCCGCGTCGCGGATTGTATCCTCGATATACTGCCTGCGCTGCCCGCCGCCGATAAAGAGGAAACGGATGTCGCGCCTGTCCCGAAGCCGGCGCGCGGCCTCCATGATGCTTTCGAAGGGGTGGCCCCAACCCATGTTGCCGGAGTAGAGGACGACAAACGCGCCGTTGAGCCCGTGCGCCTTGCGGAATTGATTCAGTTCAGGAGCGACGGGACGGAGGTCGCGCGAATCGCTCCAGTTCGGATGATACACGACCGCGCGCTCGTCGAGTCCGGCATGCTGCACGAGATAGGTCTGCATGCAGCGTCCTATGGCCGCGACACGGTCCGCGCGCCGCATTGCCGCGCGTGCAACGACACGGAACAGGCGTCCGGAATAGGATTTTGTGCGGAACAGATTCAGCGCGAAGGCGATGTCGGGCCAGACGTCCTGGCACCACACCACGAGCCGCGCGCGGCGCAGCGTGGCGAGCAGCGCGGCGGGCACGCCGATGAGCAGCGGGGCGGTCTGTGTGATGATCACGTCCGGGCGCGCAAGACGCATAGCGCGTAGAAAGGCCATGATGTGAAAGGACAGCGCGTCGGCGAGCCGCGTCCACGGCCGGCGTTTCCCGAAATTTGTGACGGGCACGCGGTGGATGAACACCCCGTTGCGTACCTCCTCCGCGGGCAGCGGTTCCGTGCGCTCTCCGAGATAGTCGCCGCGGCTGGCTATGGCATGCACCTCCATGCCCGCAGCCGCGAGATCCTCCGCGAGCTGCGTGCCGTACTGGGCGTTGCCGCTGATGTCGGGCCAGTAGTACTGGTTGAGGAGAAGAATGCGCATGGAGGAAAAGAATCAGGCAGGGCGAACGAGCAGCCAGTCGTTGAGGACGAGGACATCCATCTTTGTGCGCAGAAACGTCTCGAGCGCTTCGGCGGGTGTGCAGACGATCGGCTCGTTTTCATTGAAGCTGGTGTTCAGCACCACGGGTACACCTGTGAGCGCGCGGAAGGAGTCGATCAGTTCCCAATATCGCGGATTTACATCGCGATGTACAGTCTGCAACCGCCCGCTGCCGTCGACGTGTGTCACGGCCGGAATCACGCCGCGTTTCTCCTCGCGTACGGGATAGACTTTGATCATAAACGGATCGGGATAGTCCTTCTCGAAATACTCGCCGGTGTATTCCGCGAGTATCGACGGCGCGAAGGGCCGGAACGATTCGCGCCGCTTGATGCGCGCATTCAGGATGTCCTTCATCTCGGCACGTCGCGGATCGACGACGATGGATCTGTTGCCCAGCGCGCGCGGACCCCATTCCACGCGGCCCTGGAACCAACCCACCACGGACCCGTCCGCGATATGTGCCGCCGTTTTTTCACAGAGGTCGCGAAGCTCGTCCACACGGGTGACGGCAACACCGGCGGCATCGAGTTCGGCCCGCCGGGCTTCTATCGCGTTCGATACAGTGGTGTCGTCGTAGCCGGGTCCCCAATACGCCGCGTTCATCACAAAGCCGCGCTCGCGCCCCAGCACGTCGTTCCACACGTGATATGCCGCGCCCAGCGCGCCGCCGGCGTCTCCCGCCGCCGCCTGTATGTACACGTCGGTGAAGGCGGATTTGTCGAAGATCTTGCCGTTGGCAACCGAGTTCATAGCCGTCCCGCCGGCGAGGCACAGCGTTTTCGTTCCGCTGCGCTCCTGCACGTGATTGATGAGGTGGAAGAAGGCCTCCTCGTACATGGCCTGCATCGAGGCGGCCATGTCCATGTGATACTGCTCGACGGGTTCCCCTTTTGTCCGCGCCGGACCGAGCATGTCCTCGAGCGCGGGTGTGAACGCGCGGCCGATTTCCGGTGATCCGTTCTCCCACGTCATCGCGATGCCCGAAGTGGCGTGGTTGAACAGCGGCAGCTCGAGTTCGAAACGACCGTTGTCGTGAAGATGGACGATTCGGCGCATCTGATCGAGGAAGCGTGGTGTGCCGTACGATGCGAGTCCCATGACTTTGTATTCGTCGCCGTAATACGGGAAACCGAGATACTGCGTCATGGTGAGATAAAAGAGCCCGAGCGAATGCGGGAAATAGATGCGGTCCTGTATCGATATCGATCTGTCGTGTCCGATGCCCCACATGGCGCCGACGAAATCGCCGAAACCATCGGTCGAAACGACGGCGGCGTCGGCGTAGGGCGAGACAAAAAACGCGCTGGCCATATGCGCCACGTGGTGTTCCACGGTATGGATGCGCGGGCGCAGATCCTCCTCGCGCAGTCCGAAGTGCGCCGCGATATCCGCGCGTATGTTCCCCACCTTCGACGCGTTGCGCAAGCGGTCGCGTATCACCTCGAAACTCGGACGCCGTCTGAAAGTATATAACGCCTTTTCGAGGAGGTTTGCCTTCGGATCGCGATTGATCGCGATGTGATCGACATCCTGTATGGTCACGCCTGCTTCGTGCAGACAATACTCAATCGCGAGTCGCGGATATCCCGCCCAATGTTTGACGCGGGAGAAACGCTCCTCTTCGACGCCCGCAAGCATCTGACCGTCGCGAATGATACAGGCGGATGAGTCGCCGTGATATGCGTTGATACCGAGAATGTACATACTGCGTATTCTGCTTTGTGAACGGGAAAAGGGGAACGGGACAGCGGGACAGCGGGACAGCGGGAGAGCGGGACAGCGGGAGAACGAAATAGTGTCTCGCTGAGCGGAGTCGAAGCGCGACGGGACAGCGGGACAGCGGAACAACGAAATAGTGTCTCGCTGAGCGGAGTCGAAGCGCGACGGGACAGCGGGAGAGCGGGAGAGCGGGAGAGCGGGACAGCGGAACAACGAAATAGTGTCTCGCTGAGCGGAGTCGAAGCGCGACGGGACAGCGGGAGAGCGAAACTGTGTCACCGCGAGCTTGTCGAGGGGCGACGGAGCGGGACCAACTCCTGTATCCTGTATCCTATCTCCTCACACCGCCCTCAGTACATCTCACCCCTACCATCTACCATTTACCATCTACCATCTACCATCTACCAACTACCATCTACCCAACACACGGAAAAAGTAGACAAGCAGCTTCGGTAGCTCGGCAAGAACGTTTGCTGCCGCGATATGATTCGACCACCATTTTTCCGCGCGCCACCAGGATGGGTGTGTGGCGATGACACGGACGCCGATGCCGCTGCCGTCAAAGATGTGTGTATAGGTTGTTCTGCAGCGGAACACATGTGTCGGATCGGTGACAACAAGCACGTTCCGCGCGTGTATCGTCTCAGCCATTTCGAGCGCCGCCTCGGCTTCATCCCACGTTCCAAGCGCAGTGGTATCATAGCGGAGCGCGCTGATAGGTATGTGGCGCTCGCTGAGCCAGTCGGTCTGCCACTCCGCCCGGTATGTTCCGGCTCCGAGCAGACCGTGATCATACCCCATGAGGAGTATCATGGCAGAGGGAGAGGTGTGGTACAACTCCGCCGCCTTCAAGGTGCGCTCGCCGTTGTCGCCTCCTGGAACGACGATCAGATCCGCGGCACAGGGTGTATCGCCATACTGCACAAACAATTCGGGGAAGGAGACGATCCCGTACCCGCTGATGGAGGCGAGCAGCAGGACAAGCAGGTGGATTCGCGGCGACGGCTTTTTCATCGCGCGGCGGCGCGCGCGGCAATGGCGCGCAGATCCTCGGCGACCATGGCGACCACCGCGGGCGCATCACGGCGAGTCACCGCCTGCTGCTGCCTGCTCAATGCCTCGGCGACACATGCGGCGAGGTCGTCGGTTTCCCAGGCGACCACGACTCCGCCGAGCGCTTCGAGATTGCGCGCATTCTCGATTTGATGATCATCCACCACTTCACCGAGTGCCGCCCTGCGCGGCAGCAGCACGGGGATCTTGCCGGATTGTTTCGCCGTGAGCACCGATCCTCCGCCCGCCTGCAAAATCACAAGATCCGCGTGCGTTATATACTCGTCGAATTCCTGCATGTCCAGAAAATCGCGCGCGGCGCAGTGGACGGGACGAAACGGCGTGTGACCATGCTGTACAACAACGGGTTGCGGCAGGACTCCGCGCGATGCGAGTTCCTCGACGGCCTGCAGCAGGCGGGGAAACGGATTCTTCGAATTGCCGACGGCGACAAACGTGCTCATACCAAGGGTCCGCAGAATGTTCCCTTGGGGAAGAACTTCCCCAGCGCCTCCCACTGGTAGTAAAACCTGTGGGCGAGTCGATACATGATTTTCCCGGTCATCGACGGGGCTGTGGCGCGTGTAAACGTCTCGATGAAAATCACGCGCATGCCGAACAGAAAACGTCCGACGAGTGCAAAGGGCACGGCCGGACCAGCGCCGGTGCTCAGTATCGCCTGTGGTTTTTCGCGCCGGAGAATGGTGAAGGCCTCCCACAAGTTCACAAAAAAGAGGAGGTCGCGTTCCGAGTGTTTGATAAAATACGTGCAGTTCCGCATGTCGGGCGGCAGTATCGCGGCGTCGTTCAACACATAGAAGTGTTCGTATTCCCGATAGGCCTGCAGCAATTGCCGCACCTCGGTGAGATGTCCCCCGCAGGACGATACAACACACACTTTCATCGCGATACGGCGTCCAGCGTGTTGCAGTCGGCGAGATGTGTTGTATATACTTTCGCCATTTTTTCCGCAACCGATTTCCAGGTGAATTCGTCGAGCATCCACGCCCTCCCGCGCGCGCCAATCGCCGTGAGATCCGCGTGACACAGATCGAGTACCGCCGCAGCGAGAGATGCCGCCGTGTTCTCGACCCAGCGCCCGCAGCCATGCTCTTCCAGACCCTGCCACGGAGTGCCCGTCGAGGCCACGACAGGGACTCCATGCGCGAGCGCCTCCGCCACGACAAGACCAAAATTCTCGGAGTGCGACGGCACGACGCAGATGCCGGCGTCTGCAAACACCGCGCCCTTCTCTTCCCCGGGCAGCACGCCATGGAAAATCCATCGTCCGTCCACACCCGCCTCCCTCGCCCTTTCCTTCAGTGCCGTCACATACCCGGGTTCACCATCGCCGTACACGTGCACGGTGTGATCCGGCAGCAACACGAGCGCGTCGATCAGGCGCTCGAGGGCCTTGGACGGATGCAGCCGCCCCACAAAAAGCAGACGGCGGGGATCCGGCAGGATCGTTCTCTGGGTCGGTTGGGCGGGGATATCGATGCCGTTCGGCACAATGGCACAGCGCAACCGCGGAAACGCGGCGAGCGAATCGTTGCGCTCGGCCTCGCTTGTCACATGCAACAGAATACGTCGCGTATCCCCTGTCAGTGCAGCGAGGTGATTATATACTTTTTTTATTCCGGATCGTCTCCTGCCATCCCAAAGCTGCAGGGAACCGCGTGGCGACCAGACAACGGGTTTGTGATAATACCGCGCCCAGGCCAGCACCGGCAGGGTCGGAAAAGAATACACACCGGTGAGATGGATACAATCCGCCTCCGACGCAAGACGGGGTAAACGCCTGAGCAGCTCGGTCGATACATCGGCACCGGCGTCCTTTCTGCAATAGTATACCGGATATCCGTACTCCTCGTGTACAACCCCGGAAAGTGCTGTCAGACGATCGCCCGTGGCCGGTCCCGCCGTGTCGGTCGTCAACACCGTGACGGCGGCGAGGCCCTCGACTGTCAACGCAGCACAGAGCCCGAACAGCGAACGCACCGGCCCGCCGAACCGTTCCGCCGGGTAAAACGATGGAGTGATGTGGAGTATGCGGGTGATGGGAGGTTACCCGGAATGGATTGGCGCGCGCCGCCGGTACGGGACCATACACATCACGAACGTGTATCCGTGCCGCTGTTCCCTGCTTTTCGCAACACGCAGCCAATCGCAATGTGCGACTCGTTGGTCATGCCGCGCCCGTAGGTATTGAATATTTTTTGCATCCCGCGTGACCACATCCTGTGAAATTTTCGCCCCTCAGCAGGAAGGGGCAGGCGTTCGTGTCCGTCGCCGTCCAGGAATGAACCAACAGGACCGTATTGCACGTAGTGGAAGAGATCGGCGTCGAGTTCCAGTCCGCGTGTTGACGCGTAGCGTCGATACCAATCCGGCAGCAGGCGATGGCAATCGATGGGATAGTGGTGAATGGGCCACACCACGGGAGTGATCGCGACAAGTGTTCCGCCCTCGCGGAGCAGTGAGACGGCGTTGTCCGCCACGGAGATGGGATCGAACGTGTGTTCGAGCACGTTCAGGACGAGCACCGTGCCGTAGCGCTGCGCGCTGCGGATAGTTTCGACTCCTTCACCGCTTTCAAAGTTCGCGACATGGGCCACACCCGACGATGGCGTCAGATCGGTCGCTTCGTAGTGCAGGCCCGCTTCCAGTATCAGTGACGCACTTGTCACACCGCCATACCCGGCGCCGAGTTCGAGGACTGGTCCTGAAATGACTTGCCCCCGCGCCAGCAGGAAGCGGAGGTAGGAGAGATCCTGTTCCGTCATGGTGTTGTGTGTATCAATGTCGGACGATAGAGCGGAATTTCGACATCACCCACAGCATGAGTGTGCTCAGGACCAGGGTATAAACGATGCTCGCGATGAATCCCGTCAATGTACTTTCGATGGAAAGAAAGTTCGGGATGAGCGCCACGTATATACATTTTGTCGCCTGTGTCGCGTCGGGGGCGAACGCGGGCACCGAAATGCGTCCAAGGACCAAGCCGACTATGAGGAACACCGGCACGATGCCCGCGATGCCGAAATTGACATACACCTCGCCGAGGTGCGAGATGCCCACCTTCGTGGTTTTCGCCAGTTCCTCATCGAGAATTCCATACGACTGCGCGAACCAAATGTTCGCCTCCTGCGCCGTCGGTTTATCCTTGTATATAAAGCGTGGAACGGGAATATAGAAGAGATACGCGAACGTCGAACCATACTGGTACGGTATCCTCGACGGTGTTTCGTCGATGAGAACCGACGCCAGCGGCAGCAGCGAGAATCTGTTCGACAGCTTCGCCGATTCATGTCCCTCGTACACGAGCGGCAGGGGCGCGCCGGAGGCGTGATACATGGCGAGTGTGAAATACAACTGCGCCTTTTCCGTGATGGTGAAGGTCTTTCCCGTCTTCTCGAACTGATTCAGCACGTCGCGGTATTGGAGTTTCACGGGCTGGAGAAAGGCGGCGATGGCAAACATCACGACGAGTCCCGTCATTGTGACGATTTTGTTCCGACGGACGCTCAGCACGCCGATGACAAAAAACGGCAGTATCATTTCGCCCAGCATGGTGCTGCTCACCGACACGGCCACCTGCAGCACAATGATCGCGACGATGCCCAGGACGTTCCAGACGGTTACACCGCGCCGTTCAATGGAGTAGTAAAATATCCCAAGCGCCAGATACAGGTTTGCAACGCCGTTGATGATCTGTGAGTAGTTTCCGAGCGTGGGCGCGGCGGACGTCTGCGACAGCGCGAACATGCCCATCTGGAACACGACAATGCCCAGGGCAAGGATCAGCAGCGCCGTATCCGACACGTGTATCGCCCAACGGAACGGCTTCATTCTTTTCCGGCCTATCTCCCAGCCGATCCAGATGAACACCTCCGCGAGCAGCGCCATCAGCAGCACCTGCTGCGAGTGGGCGTCGGTGACGTAAAAATACGAGTACAGGAGCTTAATATGCTCGACAGTAAAAATCGGGAGCGCGAAGTACAGCACATACAGCGAAAGCGTCACGGGCAGCACCGGCACGTCGTCGTGTCCGTACCAGCTCAACCACGAGAGCACCACAACCTCCAGCATCAGCCACCCGAGGAGCGATGTGACGGTCGCATAGTGCGGCATTTTAAAGAGGAGGAAAACAGGCAGGGTTATCGTCATCTGCGCGATGAAGAAGAACATGCGCCGCGGCGACAGAAAGAGCCGGCTGAACCGCCCGAGCGGCCTGGCCGGTGCCGGTGTTCCCGGTGATGATCCGAACGATCCTGGCATGCTGATCTGCCTTTGTCCGATGCTCAGAGAACGAGCCGTGCGTTGTCGGGAATCACAGGGAGAATCCGGCGGCTTCGGCATCGCCGTGGAACATACGCACGGTCTCCAGACTGAACAGGTCGAGGTCCTTTCCGATAAGCGGCAGTTTTTTCATGATGTCGTCGGTGACGGTGATGATGTGGCAACCGGCCTGCTCCGCGTGAAAGATGTTGAGGAGTTCACGCGGACTCGCCCAGATCAGTTCCGCATGCGGAAGCGGGCGGAGTATTTCGACGGCCTCGCGCATGATCGGAAGCGGATCACGTCCGGTGTCGGCGATGCGGCCGGCAAAGATGGACACGATCGACGGCACATCGTGCGACAGGCACGCGGCGATCTCGCGCGTCTGCTCGAGTGTCATGACCGCCGTCACGTTCAGCTTCACACGATCCGCCGCCAGCGTGCGAATCACTTCTCCCATAAACACGCCGTGTGTGTTTGTCACCGGAATCTTCACGTACACATTCTCGCCCCACGAGGCGATCTCCCTGCCCTGCTGTATCATTTCCTCGGCGGTGTCGGTGAACACCTCGAACGAGATAGGCCTGTCGGTGATCACCGCGAGCACCTCCCGCGCGAATTCACGGTAATCCACCACGCCCGCCTTGCGCATGAGGGTGGGATTTGTGGTGAAACCGCGTATGTACGAACGCCGGTGAAGATCGAGCATCGACGCCTTGTCGGCACCGTCGGCGAAGATTTTTACTTTCAGATCGAGGAGGGATTTTTCATGCATGGGGCTTCGGAGGGCTGGGATGTGTGGATGGAGTGTGTACTGCGGATTCCGCGCCCGCAACCGATTCCCACTTGGTTGCCGCGCGCTTGACGAGGGGATGTGTAATGAGGAGATGCAGCAGGAGGGATTGGAATGCTTCGGTGTGTGGTGTCACCGCCTCGGGATTCACCGTGGGGACGAGTATACACACATCGGCGACCTGCGCTGTATAGCCGCCGTCGCGCCCGACAATCCCCGCGATCGACGCCCCCGCCTCACGCGCGAATTGCAACGCGGAGACGATGTTCGGACTGACGTTTTTCTCAGCATTGCCGCCGCCCACCGATAGGACAAACACAAGATCGCGGGGCGTGAGACGGCTGCAGCGCAACCATTCGACAAACACCGTCGCCCATCCTTCATCATTCGTGCGCGCGGTCAACTCCGACACATTGTCGGTCGGTGTGTAGGTCTCGATGCCTGCCAGCTTGCGGAAATCGTTCACCGCATGGGAAGCGTTTCCGGCACTGCCGCCGACGCCGAGAAAAAAGAGGCGCCCGCCGCGCTCACGTGTGTCGGCCAGCAGCGACGCGGTTCTGTCGATGGCCTCGATGTCGACGAGTTGCAGAATACGAATCGATTCTGCGATATGCTGTTCGGTAAATGTCATGGTGTGAAGTACATCTGCGGTGAGTCCGGTGTTGACACGCGCGCATGCGGCGCAACCGGATGAAGAAGTGGAATATGGGACAATACGCCGCGAGGTGAAAACGGGACGCACCCGCCGGTGACGGATGCTGCTCAGGGACGCGACAGCAGGGTCCGAAGCTCGGCGAGTCCGGCGGGTGAGCCGATCTCGTAGAAACGCTCAGCGACTTCATAGGCCGCGAGTGAATCCCGGCGCAGGCAGGCGTGATAGACTTCCGCCAGATCAAACGCCGCGTCTTCGGGATAGGGTGTGAAGACCGACGACCGGAATACGCCGAGACCATAATCGATGTGCCGCATGTCGGGTGTGCGCTCGGTCTTGTCGTACCGCACGATACGGCCGTCCGCGTACACGACGTTGCTTGTATCGTACGCCCCCTCGTTGCGGTACACGGTCATCAGGGCATCACAGCCGCTTGTGTGAAAGGCGTTCTCGACTGCCGCGTAGTCGCAGCGCAGGTAGGAATCGCCGTACAGCACCAGGAACGAGTCGCCGAGCATGGGCAGGGCGCGACGCAGAGCGCCTCCCGTGCCGAGGCGGACGTCGCCCTCATCGCTGTATCGCACACACATTCCCAGATGTTCGCCGTTGCCGAGCGTGTCGCGCAGCATCGATCCGAGATGCCCGATGCAGAAGACCACATCGTGGAAGCCGGCCGCGGCGAGCAGTGCGAGTTGATGCACAACAAAGGGTTTGCCCGCGACATCCACGAGAGATTTTGGGAGGCGGGACGCGGCATCGCCGAGCCGGGTCGCGAGTCCGCCCGCAAGTATGGCGACCGGCCGGCTCACGAAAGGACGAGTTTTGTTCCTTCAAAATCGAAGCGGAAGCGCACTTCCGAAAGTCCCGCGTGCGCCATGGTTTTACGCAGCCGGTTGCGGTCTTCGGCGTAAAACATCAGGAAGCCGCCACCGCCCGCGCCGACGAGTTTGCCGCCCACGGCGCCATTCGCGCGCGCGAGTTCGTACCACGTGTCGATCTCGGGATTGCTCATGCCGCCCGAGCGTTTCTTTTTGTGCTCCCAGTGCTCGTGCATCAGCATGCCGAACGCGTGTGCGTTGCCTGATTCGAGCGCGAGGCGCGACCGCTGTCCCAGGTCCTTCACGTAGTGAAGGTTTTCGAGCATGGCGGCATCGAGTTTTTCGCTGCGTTCCTTCTGGTCCTTCAGTATGCTGCCCGCGCTGCGGGAGAATCCCGTAAAGAAAAGGAGAAGATTGTCCTCGAGATCGAACAGAGTGTCGGCGGGGAGAGCCAGCGGTTCGGCTTCGACCGTGCCGTCGTTGTGAAAGGTGAAACAGGTCAGGCCGCCGTATGCCGCGATGTACTGGTCCTGCTTGCCGATGGGCTCGCCGAGGCGGTCGATCTCGATGTGGCATGCGAGTTCGGCGAGTTCGCCCGGATGCAGCAGCCGGTGATGAAACGCATGCAGTGCCTTGAGCAGAGCGGTGGTGAAACTGCCCGACGAGCCGAGTCCGGTACCCGCGGGAATGTCGGCGAGGGCTGTCACCTCGATCTGCGGCACGCCCTGTTCGGTGAGGCGCAGCGCTTCTCGGATGATGGGGTGCTGCACATCCTCGATGGCATCGACGTGCTCGAGACTGGAGTACTTGAGGTAGATACCCGGCGTGAAGGGACGCATCGCCGTCACATACACGTACTTGTCGATGGCGGCCGCGACCAGGAAACCGCCATGGTCGCGATAATACGACGCGAGGTCGGTGCCGCCGCCGCCGAGTGTGATACGCAGCGGACTACGCGCGATGATCATAGTGTGATTCCCGGTAAATGGATGCAACAATGCTCAGTGCGGCACGCGCGTCCGCGAGTCCGGCCGAGGGCTCCCTGTTCTTCTCGATGTCCTCGAGAAATTCGGTGAACTCGATGGACCACGAGGAGTCGCCGCGCGGGTATTCCCAGATGGTGGTTTCGGGCGGACCCATCTCGGGAAGCATGCGGTAATACGCGAGTCGTTCGACGCCGTAACTGCCGCCGAGACCTTCGATATGGAGTTTTGCGTCGCGCCCGTATATCTCGAGCGAGAACAGGTTTTTCCATTCCGTGCAGCTCACGTGCAGAAAGGCTGTCTGTTGCTCCGCCGTGCGTAAAAGGAGAAACGCATTGTCGTCGACGGGCATGTCCCAGAAATACGTGTGCGCGCGCCCCTGCGTCTCAGTGAATTCCCCCAGGAAACACCGCGCGAGATCGATGAGATGCACTCCCTGGTCGATCAATTCGCCGCCTCCCGACAGCGCCGGATCGGCGCGCCATTCGCGGTCGTAGCCGATGCGTCCGCCGTGTCCGTAGCGTCCGCGGACGAACATCATGGGACCGAGCGCCCCAGCCGCGTGCAGCGCGCGGGCTTGAAGTATGGCGGGATGATACCGATGATTAAAACCGACGCGGACACGCGCCCCCGATGCCGCGGCCGCATCCGCGATTCTCTCGAGTTCTTCGAGATTACGCGCCGCGGGTTTCTCCACAAGCACATGCCGGCCGAGCCGCGCGGCGTGTGCGGAGATTTCGGCGAGAGCGTCGTTGGTTGTCGCAACAACAACGATGTCGACATCGTCGCGCTCCACCGCGGCGCGCCAGTTGTCGGTCGCGTCGGCTCCGTGCTGCGCTGCCAGCGCCTGCGCGCGCCCGGCGTTGATATCGGCGCACACGCGCAGTGGTGCTCCCGCCAGGGCCTGCGCCCGTTTGCGGCCGATGAGACCGCAGCCGACTATCGCGACGCCGTGTGTGCTGTTCCCGCTCATCGTTCCCCCCAGTCGAGGCCTCGATCACGCGCAAGGATGCGTCGAAGTGTGTATATGTCGCTGCCCGCGAGCGCTTCGCGGCGTGAGGCGAGATCCTCCCACGGATCCCACACCGCGCTGAGCAGGCGCCCCGTGATGCCGTCGCTCTCGGCTGATGCGAGGAACAGCGCCAGGGCGGCCGCCCGTTCGAATGACGCGCCACCGTTCTGCTGCTGCTCGAGCGCGCGACGGTACGCGTCCGCACCGATGGTCTCGGGACCTGCGCCGATCAGTTCGTCCAGCATGCGTGTGTTGAGCGCGCCGGGCGCGAGTGCGTTTACGTCGATGCCGTCGCCGGCCACGTCCAGCGCGAGTGATTCCGCGAAGCGCACCACCGCGGCCTTCGACGCGGCATAGGCGCTGATACGCGGCATCGGACTTGTAGCGCCCCCGCCCGAGAGCTGCACGATCTTTCCGTATTTCTGTGCGCGCATGTGGGGAAGAAACGCGCGGGCGGTGAACACCGAGCCGAAAAGGTTGGTGCGCACCGCGGCGATCCACTGCTCCGGATCGATGCTGTCGATGCTGCCCATCGGCCCGTAGATACCGGCATTGTTGACAAGTATCTGCACGGATCCGAACGACGCGAGTGCCGCTGCTGCGAGCACCTCCGCCTGCCGCGCGTCACCGACATCACCCTGAAAAGTGGCGATGCAACTTGGATCGTCTGTATGGCGGGCGAGGTCCGACGCGGTCCGTTGCAGCGCGTCGGTTTCGCGACCCGTGATCATGACCCGCGCGCCGTTTTCGAGAAAGACACGCGCGATCGCGGCGCCGAGGCCTTGCGATCCGCCCGTGATGACGGCATTCCTGCCGTGAAGTGTGGCTTTCATGTGTGTGCTGCTGTGAGCGTGAAAAGTGTTGTCTCACCGCGGCGCCCGTGCGCGCCGCCTTTGTTTGTTGTTGGTCCGTCCCGATCCAGTGTTTCGGACGGAGTGTATCCGCCATACGCGTATCACGCGCGTGCTGTGAACAGCCAGGGATTGTCGCGGATATAGCGCACTGTGCGGATGACGCCGTCGCGTATCGAGAGCGATGCCTCCCAGCCGAGCGCGCGGATTTTTGCGCAGTCGAGAAAGATGAAGGGACTGTCGCCGATCCATCCGCGCTCGCCGCCCGCGTACTCGAGGCGCGGGGCGACGCCGAGTTCCCCGCTGATCCATCCGATGGAATCGTTGACCTCGCAGTATTCGGCGGTGCCCAGATTGAAGATGTTTACGGATGCGTCCGCGCGTTCGACAGCAAGCAGTATCGCATCGATGCAGTCGTGCACGTAGAGATACGATTTCCGTTGCCGCCCGTTGCCGAGAACGTACAGGCGCGACGGATCCTCGCCGAGGCGGCGGACAAAGTCGAAGACGTGCCCGTGTGTGTATCGTTCACCCAGGATCGACACAAAACGAAATATCCACGAGCGGAAACCGAAACCCTCGCAGTAGGCCTGTATCAGGCCCTCACACGCGAGTTTGGATGCGCCGTACAGCGACGTCTGCACGGGAAACGGCGCGTGTTCGGGAGTGGGAAACACCGCGGGTTCGCCATAGATGGAGCCGGTGGAGGAAAAGGCGATACGGCTGATGTTGTTCGCGCGCATGGCCTCGAGCACGTTGAAGGTGGCGATGGTGTTCTGTTCGAGATCCAGCGAGGGGTGCTCTGTGCCGAATCGCACGTCGGCATTTGCGGCGAGATGGAACACGATGTCGCAGCCCGCCATCGCCCGCGTGAGCGCCGCGGTGTCGAGGGTATCGCCGCGCACACAGCGGTAGGACGGATGCTGCAGGGCCTGCTCGATAAAACGCTCCTGCCCTGTGGAGAAGTTGTCGTAGACAACA
Source organism: Ignavibacteriota bacterium (assembly GCA_016218045.1). Classification (NCBI taxonomy): domain Bacteria; kingdom Pseudomonadati; phylum Ignavibacteriota; species Ignavibacteriota bacterium. Next base: position 7,818 of record JACRFB010000056.1, on the reverse strand, counting down.
ACGGAATGTCCCGCCGCGAGCAAACGATCCGCGAGTGCGCTGCCGATAAAGCCGGCGCCGCCGGTGATAAATGTGTTCACGTGTCTGTCGGTGTATGTGCGGTGAAAAGAAGCCGGTACGCCCAGGACCGCGGGAGCACGGGGCCGATGATGTCGTCGGCAACGGTGGACAACAGTCCCCACAGCGGACCCATGTGGCGGATCTGAGAGATCCGGTATGCCATGCGGCCGAAGCGCCTCAGGCGGCGTGGGAAAGACGCGCTCGCATCGAGCTGACACCACGGACAGTGGTCGAGCACGGGAAAGCGGCTGCGCAGTTGCCACGATTGGATGGTGAAGCCCGCCTCGGTGAGCAGTGCGCGCCACGCGTCTTCGCGCCGAAGTCCGTGATGTCCCGGCACCTCGACAAACGCCTGGCGATACCCGTCAGGCGACACGGATCGAGCATGAGACAGCATGGGGTGGTCGGATTCGAGATCACACAGCGAGATGAATATTCCGCCGGGCTTGAGTACACGACGCAGTTCCGCAAACGCGGCACGTGCGAGGTCTTCATCAAAGTGCTCGAGTACAAAACTCGACACCGCCGCATCCACCGACGCGTCACGGAGAGGGATCGCGCGCGCGTCGGCGTTGATGGCGCGTCCATACGTCTGTTTGCTTGCGCGGGCCGAGCCCAAGGCGAGTTCCAGACCGACCACAGTGTACGTCCGGGCAAGCCAGGCATCGCCACCGCCCGAGCCGAACTCGAGCATGACCGCGTCGCGCGGAACGGCGCGTTCAATGGTCGAAAAATAGTGCCAGCGCGCGTAGTGCCGCGCGAGCGCGGCGCGCAGGCCTGTGCCGCTTATGGTCCGCCCGGTGGATCCTTCGAACGGCAGACCGATTCCCATGGGATTCGGATCGGAATATGGGGACCGTCGCTCTGTCACAATGCTGCGCCGCTTCCCGGTTCGGACGTTGTCCCGATCTGCTCCCACGCTTTTCCATCGCGGAAGCCGTGCCAGAAGGGTGCATCATCATCCGGTGAACGTGGCACACCCGAGAGGAGATTCCGGACCAAAGGCCATTCCCGCTGCATGTGATCCTGCCACGAAAGTCCGCGCGAGCACAGGAGTCTGTTCCCTTCACTTGCTATTGTTCTACGACGGTTCGCGTCCCGCAGCATCTCCTGCGTTTTCATCAGCAGTTCGTCAACACCGTGAAATAGTACGGCACCGACTCCGTCGCCGTACAGAAATTCATGTTCCGGAGTCCGCTCGGCCAGGAGGCACACGCCCAATGCGGGGATCTCGAAGGAGCGCCCGGTGGATTCGTTCCTGTTCCCTTTCGACAGGGAACAGAGAGCGAGTTTTGCTGAGGCGAGGGTTGTGTTGTACTTCTCCGCCGGGAGTGGTACTACACCTCGCAGCTTGTTGCTTCTCGCGTGTCGCCAACCGTGTCCCCACACTCCGACGTGGTGCTGTGCCCGCATCAGCGCCGACACGTACTCCTCCGTGTGTGGTTCCCAATGTCCGATAAAGACCACATCCCAGACGGGCTCCAATTCACCGGCGGGGCGCACATGGCGCAGCACGTCATACCCCATGCCTGCGCGCAGTACACGTGCACCATACCGCGCGCGCAGCTCGTGTACGTTGTGCCGGTTGGTTGTGAGAAGGCAGTCGTACAACTGAACACCGCGCCGGTGCAGCCAGAACCACGTCCTGCGTCCATACACATCATCGGTGTTGTAGTGGACGAGATGTCCGGCATGCGCCTTTAATCGTCGCAGCGTTGACGGATACACCCAATCCCCTTTTTCGATCCACACAACATCGGGATGTGTGTCGGCAACTGATTCCAGGAGCAGGCGGTTCATGCTCCGCACGCCCTCGGTGCAGTAGACGCGGTGTGCGACCGACGTGGCGATGCGTGACGGGGCATCAAAGACGCGCTGCGCGTCGAAAGGCGACACCTCGTTTCCCGCCGCACGCAGGCCCTCGAGCCGCGGCACGCAGGTGCTTCCATCCCACATGTAGCCGACAAAGTGCAGTCGGGTCATGCCGGCTCTTCCCCGACGTCGGCTCCCGTCCCGCGTCGCACGACGGTGCGGACGAGGCGCAGTAGCATCGACAGTCCGCCCGCGCCCAGTGACAGCCACGCGAGCGGCACGAGCGCAACCAGCACCGCGGCAACTTCGACAACGAGGCACATCGAGGCGGATGTGATGCCCGCGCAAAGCCAGCGGAGCAATGCTGCGAAGGCGGCAACAACAACAATCGGTGTGGCCATCGCGCTGAAAAAGCGCCAGGGGGACGGACCCAGTTCGCGCGCGGCGATCACCGGAAATGTCGCGGCCGCAAAAAGCAGATCCGCAAGAAGCACGGCCGCTGCGACTCCCACCAGACCATGCTCCCGCACCGCCGCGAGTGAAAACACAATCGCCGCCCCTGCATTGATCAGCGACCAGAGGGCCACCGCGCGGTGGCGGTTCGACGAAAGCAGCGGCCAGGAGGCCGTGTTCCACGCAGCGCCGATGGTTGCCTGCACGAGCAGCACCACGAAGAGCGTCGGCGACAATTCGAGCGAACGACCCGTCCACAAGGGGTAGATCAGCGGCAGCAACAGCCACAGCAGCATCGCGGCGATGGAACTGACGTAGGTGACGAATCGAATGGTGAAGAGACTCAGCCGCACCAGCCGTTCGCGTTCGGCCCGCGCGTGCATGAAGGTGAATTCCGGCCACAGCGGCGTCTGAAAGATATTGCCGATGTATCCCATCAGCCCCACGGCGGTGCGATGTGTCGCATACAACGCCACCACTGCTGCGGGCGACGCCCAGCCGATCACCAGGATGACACCCTGTTGTTTGAGCGATTGCGCCACGGAGAGCAGCCAGAAGTACAGCGATCCCGACAGGTGTTTCCGTCCAGCCCTGGCAGCGGAGAGCGTCAGTTGCAGCCCTGCGATCCAGGGAAGGCGCCGATGTGCGTACCACAAAACCGCGGCGATCAGAATCACCGCCGTGGCGGCCTGGAATGCCGCGTAGACCGCGGGTGTTGCATGACGCATGAGCAGCAGCACCGACACGAGCAGGAATACGAGCCGCAGGAGATTGCCCAGCATGGAACCCTGCGCAAGAAGTCCGGTTGCGCGAAACACCGTCGCCAGCACACCCAGCGGAATCGAGATCAGCAGTGACGCGCCCATAAAAAACAGGACCGATCGATCCGATATCGACAGGGTGAATCCGGTCACTCCCGCGCCGGGCAGCAACAACAGCGCACCGAGCAGCAGCAGCCCGGTGATGGAGATGCCGGTGAAGAGCGACAGCCCCTCCTGCAGGATGCGCCTGAAGCCCTCCCTGTCCCCCACCGCGAAGGCGCTGGACAGCAGATTGCCGATAAAATTCTGTCCGCCGAGATCGAGCAGCGCGAAGTATGTGACAAAGGCCGTCAGCGCGATCCAGTGTCCATAACCGTCCGGTCCCCACGCAAGAAGGAACAGCGGCACAAGCAGTATCGTGTTTGCGACTGCAATGGCCTGGTACACCAGTGTCGAGGCGAGTCCGCCGACGAGGCGGCCCGTGAGGCCCCTGGTCAGTGCCAGATGTTCCGTCACCGCCGACACGTCTCCCGCATCAGGCCTGCGGCCTCGCGGCCGTGCGTCCTGACCTGATGCGCCGGTACACCGCCGAAGGGACGCAGCCCGCGAGTGCAAGAGCGGCGCGCGACGGCAGCCGGAGGTAGCCGCGCGACTGTGTCCGGTCGTAGGCCGTCCAGGGCTCGTCGCGCAGTATTCTGCCCGCGCGCATGCCGAGCACCGATGTCAGCTTCGACACTTCATACCGGAATTCATCAACACAGGCCGTCATGCCGCTCCGCGTGTGTAACAGCCGGACATCGTCGCGATGTATCGCGTCGAGGCAGAGGACGCTCTGCCAGTAATCATCCGCCAGGGTGTGGCCCGCCTCGCGCTCGCGGAAACGCAGCAGCGGTTTCGCAACGTAGCCGAAGTCGGTGATGGCGAGCAGGCGCATCCACAGATGCACGTCGGCGTACCACCAGTACCGCGCATCGAACCACGGAGAGACACGATCGAGCACGTCGCGGCGGATCATGGTGGTGAGGGAAAACGGACAGTCGGTGCGGCGGAGCAGATAACGCAGCATGTCCCGGCCGCGCATCACACGGGGCAGATCCGAGAGATATGTCTTCAACGGCATGCCGTCGGTCTCGGCAATGGTCTGTATCCCGGTGGCAACAAATCCGACGTCTGGAAATGTGTCGAGAATGGCGGTTGTCTCTTCAATGTAGCCGGGCTCGAGGATGTCGTGATCTTCCACGAGTCCGACATACCGGCCCCGCGCAAGCGAAAACACGTGATTGTAATTTTCGGGCACACCCTTGTTGACAGTGTTTCTGTGGAACGTCACACGCGGATCGGTGAAGCGCGCAACAACGTCGGCGGTGCCGTCGGGCGAGGCATCGTCCACCACGATCACTTCGAAATCGCCGCGTGTCTGCGCGAGCACACTGTCGAGTGTCGCCGCAATGTGACGCGCGCGTCCGTACGTGGGGATGCAGATGCTGACCGTGGGGTGCATGTCAGGAGAGGGACGCGGCAGCGGGTGTTCCGAGCAGAAGGGTGCGCAGGTGCAGTTCGAAATGTTTCTGTTGAAAGACGGACACGGTGCGCGGATCGGAGACCGCCCGTCCGTCGAGCGCGGCGCGCAATGCACGGACAAGCGCGTCGTTGTCGTTGGGATCCACCATCGATCCGAGTCGGCCATCACGCAGCGCGTCGCGGCTGCCGTCGTTTCCCCCTCCCACGACGGGTGTTCCGCAGGCGGCGGCCTCGAGAAAGACAAAACCGAAACCTTCACCCGTGCTGGGCATGACAAACACGTCCGCGAGCCGGTAATGATCGGCCAATTCCCGCTCGTCGATGCGTCCGATAAACGTCACGTGATCCGTGATGCCCGCGGCGGCGGCACACGCTTCGAGGCGCGGCCTGTCGTCGCCGTCGCCGCCGATGAGGTACTGCAGCGTGGGATTCACAGCGAGCAAGGTTGGCAGCGCCGCCAGCACGCGGTCGTGACCCTTGTACCGCTCCGACGACGAAAGACGCCCAACGGTGAGCAGGATGGGACCCGGACCCAGCGTGTACCGGGCGCGCAGCGCTGCAGGGGCCTCTCCCGGCGTGTATCGCAAAAGGTCGATGGTGTTCGGCAGAACCGACACGCGCAGCGGATCGACCGGCGCCCAGGCAAGAAAACGTTCGCGTGTGTATCGGCTGATGGCGATGGTCCGTGTCACCGCGCCGAAGTGCCGAAGTGAAATACGCGGATGCGGCTCCCACGCCTCGATGCCGTACAGCTCGAGGTAGAGCGGGAGCGATCGGAGGCGGGCCACACGTGCCGCGACGGGCAGAAGGTTCAGGTGTCCGCACAACACCGCGTCGGGCCGCACCGAGGCGTGCAGGCGCAGCGCCTGTGTGATGAAGCGCAGCGGACTTCCCTCCGCCACATATTCCGAGTATCGGACCGGATACTCCGCTGCTGCCGCGCCCGCATGGCGGACCACTGCCGTCACGCGTTCCACCCTCTCGTCGGCGCACAGTGCGTCCAGCAGATCGCGATTGTACTGCGCGATGCCGCCGAAACCCGCGTACGAGTCGGGCATCAGTGCGAGAAGCTTCATTCTTTGAGTCGGTGTATCAGTATGCCGTTATATCTGTTTGTCGTTCCACGTTCCGTCACCCCTCGACAAGCTCGGGGTGACACAGTTTCGTTGTTCCCCGCTTCGCGTTGTGGAACTACTCAGGGACACAGAAACGACGGTACACCGCGTACGCCCAGCGGCGCGCCCAGGGACAGCCCTCGCGCGCAAGTGAAGGAACCGCGCGCCAGGCATCAACCGCCTCGTATTGTTCAAGCCAGGCGTGTACAGGCACCTGGAAGCCCGTTTTGGGTCTGTTGCGCACGTGCGCCGGAAGCGGTGTGGACGGACTCTGCGCGAGCAGATCCTTGCGCAGGGCGGGTCCGTGCTGCAGCAGCAGCGTAGCAAGTTCACGCAGCAGCACGGCGTCCACCAGCGGCACACGCAACTCGATCGAGTGTGCCATGCCCGCCCAGTCGGTGTCGCGCAGAAGTTGATTCCGCATGTACAGGGCCGCTTCGAGCGCCGCCACTCTGCCGAACGCCGTGCCCGGATCAGGTTCCAGCGCGCTTTGCAGCACCGGCAGCAGGCGCAGCCGCTGCAGGCCCGTCTCGATAAAATCGTGCGGGAGAAATTCCGCGAGTTCCCACGGCATGAAGACACCGCGGCGCAGATAATACGCGCCCGGATACGTCCCGCCGTACAGCAGCGCTCCCGCAGCCTTCGGCGAACGCCGCGCGCGTCCCGGCGCCATATGTGTGTACAACGACCGCGCGAGATTGCCGAGCAGTGGAATATGAGACGGCACGCGGAAGGTGCGCACCCAGCGCGGGATGTCGTCGAACGAGTTGTAGCCGCCGAACAGTTCGTCTCCGCCGAGTCCGGAGAGCGCAACCTTGAGTCCGCATTCGGCCGCGACTTTGCTGACAAAGTACGTGTTGATGCCGTCGATGCTCGGCTGGTCCATCTGGTCGAGAATATCGTCGAGGGCGTCGCGGAATTCACCAACACCGAGCACCCTCGTCCGTTGCCGCGTGCCGTACAAGGCGGCCATTTCCTCGGCGAGGGGCGCTTCGTCGTCGATCCGCCCGCGATATTCCTCGAAGGCGAGTGTCATGGTCTGCACGTCTTTGATGCCCGCGTCGCGGACGAGTCCCACAAGCGCACTCGAATCGATGCCCGCGGATAAAAAGGCGCCGACGGGCACATCCGCGACCATGTGATGCGCAACCGAGTCCTTCAGCGCCGCGCGTGCGTGTGTGTACGCTTCCTCGCGTGTGATGCTGTGTGTATTCCGCGCCGCATCGGCCCAGGTGCCCGCGATCGAGTGATAACGGACCGGTTCCTGGGGTCCGACGGCGTTTACACGCATCCAGCATCCGGCGGGCAGCGCGCGGATTGCCGTGTGTATCGTGAGTGGTTCGGGTACGCTGCCGAGCAGGAAGAAGCCGAGCACGGCGGCGGGATCCACCTCGCGCGGCACGCTGCCCCCTGCGATCAAGGCCTTCACCTGTGATGCCGCGCGGAAGGTCCATCCGTCGTTCGCGAAATACAGGGGTTTGATGCCGTAGGGATCGCGTGCGCAGAAAAGCTCGTGTTTTTCCTCGTCCCAAATCAGAAAGGCGAACATGCCGCGCAGATCCGCCAGCATACTCGCGCCTTTGCGCGCATACAGTTCGAGCAGCACTTCCGTGTCGGATTCAGTGCGGAATGTGACACCCTGCCGTTCGAGCTGATCTCGCAGCGCGCGGTAATTGTAGATCTCGCCGTTGAAGGTGATTGTGCGCAGACCGTCGTTCGACCGCATCGGCTGCGCGGCACGCTCGTTGAGATCGATGATCGCAAGACGCCGGTGCGCGAGTCCCACCCGGCCGTTTTCGTTACACCACTCGCCGGCGCCATCCGGACCCCGCCGCTCCATGCGGTCGCGTATCCGACGTAATTCGTCACGATCTACTTCGGGAGCAGCGTAATGGTAGGCGAAGATTCCTGCAATACCGCACATGTGGAGTAAGGAGTAGAGAGTGGGGAGTGAGGGGCATATGCGCTAACTTAAGCGGTTGACATTCGTCCGTGCATTCCATAGATTTCCAGTATGAATGCACCCGAAGCGATAGAGTACAACTGGCCGTATCTCCTGACGTTTCTTCCATCCGAACCGGAACTGGAGCGCACAG